>JANLTL010000056.1:0-8036 GCA_031362905.1 Burkholderiales bacterium
AATCATCGAGCCTTTGGAAGTTGCAAAAGCACGTGCAACTTCGCGGATGGTCTCGGCGGGGATGCCGCAGATTTTCTCCATCGCCTCGGGTGCATAGCCCTTGACGTTGTCGCGGATCGCCTCATAGCCGCTGGTACGGTCGGCGATGAACTGTTGGTCAACCAGCCCTTCATCGACGATGACGTGCATCATCGAGTTCAGCAGGGCCACATCAGTGTCTGCCTTGAACTGCAAGTAGCGCCAGGCGAGGCGGTGCAGATCGTTTTTGCGAGGATCGGCGATGATGAGCTTGGTGCCATTCCTGACTGCGTTCTTCATCCAGGTCGCGGCGACCGGATGATTGGAGGTCGGATTGGCGCCAATCACCAGAATCACTTCGGCCTTTGCCACATCCGAGACCTGGTTCGATACGGCGCCCGAGCCAATCCCTTCGAGCAGCGCCACCACCGACGAGGCATGACAAAGGCGCGTGCAATGATCAACATTGTTGCTGCCAAAGCCGGTGCGTACCAGCTTCTGGAACAGATAGGCTTCTTCGTTGCTGCCCTTGGCTGAGCCAAACCCGGCCAGCGACTGTTTGCCATGGGTATCGCGAAGCGATTTCAATTTGCCGGCGGCAACATCGAGCGCCTCGTCCCAGGTCGCTTCGCGAAAAGTTGCCGCAAGCTGGTCCGGGTCCATGCTGAACTCGCCTGACTTGGGCACGCCTTCGCGGCGGATCAAGGGTTTGGTGAGCCTCTGCCTGTGATGCACATAGTCAAAACCATAGCGTCCCTTGACGCACAGGCGACCGTGATTGGCCGGGCCATCGCGCCCTTCGACATGCAAGATCTTGTTGTCCTTGATGTTATAGGTGAGCTGACAGCCAACCCCACAGTAGGGACACACCGAATCCACCTTCTTGTCAATCACCGACATGCCCACATTGCGCGCCGGCATCAAGGCGCCAGTCGGGCACGCCTGTACACACTCACCACAGGCGACACAGGTCGATTCGCCCATCGCATCGTCGAGGTCAAACACAATTTTGGATTGATCACCGCGCATCGCATAGCCGATCACGTCGTTGACCTGGGCTTCGCGGCAGGCACGCACACAGCGCGTGCACTGGATACAGGCATCGAGATTGACGGCAATCGCCGGATGCGAGAGATCGGCAGGCGGAGCGTTGGTGCGAGCGGTTTCCACGCCATCAACCCGGAAAGCCTTGGTCACCAAGGGTTTGCGGACTGTCACGTCGAGCTTTTTGGCCCAATGGTCAAGTTCCGAGCCGGGCGTATAGGCGGTCTCGGGCATGTCGGACAGCAGCAATTCAAGCACCAGCTTTTGCGACTTTTCGGCTCGCTCGGAGTTGCTGCTGACGTCCATGCCGGACGTTGCGGCGCGGCAGCAGGACGGCGCGAGCACCCGCTCGCCCTTGACTTCGACCACGCAGGCGCGGCAGTTGCCGTCGGCACGCAGACCGTCCTTGTAGCAAAGATGGGGAATCGCCACGCCCGCCCGCTTGGCGGCGCTCAGAATCGATTCGCCGTCGAAGGCCTCAACGGTTTTGCCGTTGAGCTGAAACTCGATCACTTCCTGCGGGACTTCCAACTTGTTGGGAGCGTTCATGTCAGACCTCATGCGGGAAATATTTGGTGATGCAACGAATCGGATTCGGTGCAGCCTGACCGAGGCCGCAGATGGAGGCGTCGCCCATCACCACGCTCAAGTCCTCGAGCGTCTCCTGATCCCATTTCTCGGCTTCCATCAGGTGCGCGGCTTTGGCCGTACCGACGCGACACGGCGTGCACTGCCCGCACGACTCGTGTTTGAAAAAGTGCATCATGTTGCTGGCCGCATCACGCGCCTTGTCACGATTCGACAGAATCATCACCGCCGCCGAGCCGATGAAGCAACCATGCACTTGCAGGGTGTCAAAGTCGAGCGGGACGTCACCGAGTGCCGCTGGCAGGATGCCGCCCGACGCGCCGCCCGGCAGGTAGGCATAAAACGCATGGCCGTTTTGCATGCCGCCGCAATACTCATCGATCAGTTGCCGCACCGTGATGCCGGCCGGCGCCAGATGCACGCCGGGCTGGTTGACGCGCCCGGATACCGAAAACGAGCGCAAGCCCTTGCGGCCGTGGGGGCCAAAATCCGCCAAACAATACGGTCCGCGCGTCAAAATATCGCGTACCCAATAGAGCGTCTCGAAATTGTGCTCGAGCGTGGGGTAGCCAAACAGGCCGACCTGCGCGACATACGGCGGCCGCAGCCGCGGCTCACCGCGCTTGCCCTCAATCGACTCGATCATCGCCGACTCTTCACCGCAGATATAAGCCCCGGCGCCACGCCGCAATTCGATCTGCGGCAATGCACACGGCGGATTGGCTTGCAGCTTCCTGATCTCTTTTTCAAGAATCGCGCGGCAGCCATGGTATTCGTCGCGCAAATAAATGTAGACACTTCCTATGCCCACTGTCCAGGCTGCAATCAGCACGCCTTCGAGAAAGCGGTGCGGGTCGCGTTCAAGGTAGGTGCGGTCCTTGAAGGTGCCCGGTTCGCCCTCGTCAATGTTGACCGCCATCACTTTTGGACCGCTCTCGGCGCGCACGATGCGCCACTTTCGTCCGGTGGGGAAGCCTGCGCCGCCGAGGCCGCGCAATCCCGAGTGTTCCATCCTGGCGATCAGGGCTTCGGCGTCCTGTGTGCCAGCGAGACAGGATGCCGCAAGCGCATAGCCGCCCGCCTTGCGGTAGGCCGTGTAGCCGGTGTAGGCGGGCGCCACGTCTTCGACTCTGCCCAGACCCTTGTGCGGATCAATCAGCGTCACCGGATCGAACTGCGCTTTGTCATTGGCTTGCGGGTGAAGTACATCCTTTTGCCTGACCAGACGTGCGACCTTCTCTACAGTCGCACATGCCACCGCATGCTGGCCCACCGCCACCGCAGGTGCTTGCTCGCAGCGGCCGATACAGGGCGCGGGAATCACACGCACCGATTTGCCGAGCAACCGAGGCAGACGCTTGAGTAAATCCCGCGCCCCCGCGATCTCACACGACAGCGACTCACACACTCGCACCGTGATCGCCGGCGGCGCATCCGCAGCGTCTCTGACGATGTCGAAGTGATGATAAAAGGTCGCCACTTCGTACACCTCGGCCATTGACAAGCGCATCTCTTTGGCGAGCGCCACCAGATGACGGCTGGCGAGATGGCCGAACGCGTCCTGCAATTTGTGCAGGTGCTCAATCAACAGATCGCGGCGGCGCGGTGCGGTACCGAGCAAGCTGCGCACCTCGGCGAGCGAGGTGTCGTCCGCCTGGCGGCCTTTGGGCGCCGTCTTGAGCCGCAATTGGCGCTCGACGGCCTGCAGGGGGATGACATGTGGAATGAGGTGCGAACTACCCATGATGTGATGACCTGTCTGGTTTGACGCGAGCATATGACCAAGGAGAACCAAGCGGCACAGACGGCTGCTGCTGTGCCGCCGGAGCCGCATGGACCAAGGAGGTCCTGCCGTCCCCTTCGCCCTCAGTCGATGGCGACGGCAACGGGTACGGAGAGTAGAAGGCGCGCCGCAAAGCGGCATTGACTATGGTCAAACCAGGCTGGCCGTACTTGACATGTCTCAAGTGCACAAAGGCCGCTGCGCTGGCCGCGCACTTAGAACTTGATCGGCGGGAACAGATCGTCCAGCGGCGCTTCTTCGTCGATCGGTTGCGCTTCGAATCCACCGGAAATCTCCACCGTCTTGTCAAAATCCTCCGGCGCAGTGGGACGCGCCCGTACTGTCGCCGAAAACATGGAGCCAGGTGCAGTGGAATTGGACGGCGGAAACATGTTTTCGGTGAATGCCTCGTCTTTGCTACTTGACTCCTCAAAGCCCCCTTGCAACATGACCGTTTTGTCCGGGTCAAAATCAGACATCTTGCGCGGTGCAGTTTTAGCCAGAGCGGCCGCCGGGCTTGCCGCCTCGCTCACAGAGAAGGCTGCCAGGAGCGGCTCTGACGGCATATCCTCATCCGGCAGTGAAGGCACCGCAAAGTCCGCCGCATCAAATGCACTGGTCTTGTCGAACTCGGGCGCAAGCTCCGTGGTGAGCACGGCGCGGTCAGGCTTGGGCGCGGCAGCGGGGGCGGGGGCTGGACGCCCAAGCGGGGCTGCGGGAGCTTGCGGCATCTGTGCGAAGGTTGGCGACAGCGCTTGTCCCGCTGGCTTCGTTGGCTCCGCTGGCTCCGTTGGTAGTGCCGGCATAGCGAAGTCGGCCGCACTAAATGCAGTCGTAGCCGAATACTGCGGCGCCATTTCAGACGTAGCCGTCCCCGACGATGGTTCGTCGTCCTTGATCGAAAAAGCGGTCGTGCCGTCAAAGTTGGGCGCCATCTCGGAGGTGGCCGTGGCCATCCCCGCCGACGGCTCGTAGTCCCGGATCGAAAACGCGGTCGTGCCGGCAAAGTTGGGCGCCATCTCGGAGGTGGAGGTGCCTTCTTGCATCTCGAACAACGGCGCAGCACCGTCAGACATGGGATCGGGCGGCAGATCGGACGGATGGTCGAGCGCCGTGGTCGACCCGAAATTGGGGGCCATTTCGCTGGTCGAGAACGCGGTCGTGGCCGAGTAATTTGGTGCCATCTCCGTGGTGAGCATGGCGTTCGATGCGGCACTGTCCGCGCCATGGGGCGGCGCAGGCAGGCTGCGGTCATCGTCGGGAATTAGAGGCACCGACGTAAATTCGGTGGTCGCCGAAGAGTCCAGGTGAAAGGCCGCAGGCGGCTCGGGGGCACGACCGAGCGCGGCCTGCGCAATCGCAGCGGCAGCGGAAGCGGGCATTGGCTGCACCACCACGGAGGTGGGGCGAGGCTGCACTGGCGCGGGCAGAGGGGGCGCCAAAGGCGGCTTCGACGGGGTTGGCGCCGCCGCTGGCGTGTTGGCATCGACCCCGGAAAATACGCCCCACCCGAGCGGGTTTTCGGGTGCGGCAGCGACGCCCGGCACCGCCCCGCCCGATGTTGCTGGCTCCTCGGTGACAGGCTCGGGCGCGGGATGAATCGCCAGCGGACTTTGAGCGCGCGCGAGACGGGTGGCCACGCGCAGGCGCTTGAGCACGGATTCCATCGCGAGGCGATTGATGATTTCAGCCAACTCTTCGGTCGCGTACTCAAACGCCACCGGATGAATTTCGAGATAGACCACGTTGTCGAGCGTTGTGGCGGTGCACATCCTTTTGGGTGCGCCTTTGTCGAGCCATTCCGTGGCGCCGACAAAATCACCGCGCGCGGCAATCGTGAAGGCGCGATCGCTGTTTTCGAGCTCTACCAGACCCTTGACCACGATGCCGAACGATTTGCCCTCTTCGCCTTCGCGCATGATGACGGTGGCGGGCGGCAGCTCGCGCCAGCTTGACGCACGCAACAATTCCCAGATATCGAGATCATCTATGTCACCCAGGGCAGTCAGGGCACGCAAGGCTTTCCAGCGCACATCCAGATTGACGGTCTGCGAGACCTTAACGCGCTGATAGGGCGCATCCGACAAATCCTTGGCGAAATTGGCCCCAAGGCGGTAGCGCGAGTACAAATCCTTTTCCATCGCCTTGGCGATCACCAGATCGGTAAACGCCGGCAGCTCCGGGTTGAGCTGGGTCACCGGTACCGGCGACATGTTGATGATCTGGTAGATCAACGCGGCAGTGTTTTTCGCGCGAAACGGCAGACGCCCGGTGAGGAGCTGGTAGAACATCACACCCAGTGAGTACAGATCGGTCTGGTGATTGAGGGTATAGCCCTTGATCTGCTCCGGACTCATGTAGGACGGCGAGCCCAGGCCGTTGATATAGGTCGAGTCAATGTCGACGTTTTTCTTGATATTGAGCGCCAGACCGAAATCCATCACCTTGATCTCGCCATTCGCGCACAGCATCACATTGGCCGGCTTGATATCGCGGTTGACCACCCCGCGCCGGTGCGCGTAATCGAGCGCCACCGCCACCTTGTGGATGATGTCTACCACCTGTTGCACCGGCAGCAGCTTGTCAAGCGAGACAAAACTATCGAGGGTCTCGCCCTCCAGATGTTCCATCACCAGATAGGCACGCTCGTCCTCGACCTTCCAGTTGAATACCTTGGTGATATTGGGATGATCCAGCTGCGAGGCCACCCAGGCTTCAGTCGCAAACAGCTTGCGAAACCGGCGCGACAGCTTGGTCGATTCATCGGTGAAGTTGACGACCTTGACGGCTACGCGCTGCGGCAGCGGCGTGGCCTCGGCAGGCATCAGATCAGGAAATTCCTCACCGCCGGGCGCCGGGCCCGCCGCTGCACGCTCAAATTTCTTTACCGCGAGATAAACAGTCGAGGTCGCGCCACGCCCAAGTTCACTCACGGCGTGGAATTCGCCAAAGCGCGGCAAGTCGGATTTTTCAATATCTTCCATACAACGCCAACATTAGCATAAACACCCATCTGTCTTGCGCAGACGGATGGCATCAAGAAGCTAGCTGGGATATACTGAATTTTGAAAGAGAGCGCAGACTTTCGGAACTCTTTTGATCCCTCATCCAAATTGGAGATAGAACCTCATGCAGCGTCGCGATTTTGTCAAACACGGCGGTCTCGCCGGTATCCTCGCAGCCGGTACCGCGCCGGCCGCATTTGCCCAAGGGCAAACCTTCAACTGGCGCATGACGTCGAGCTTTCCCAAGAGCTTGGACACTCTATACGGCGCCAACGAGCAAGTCGCCAGGCGCGTCAGCGAATTGACCAGTGGCAAATTCACCCTGCGCACCTTCGCGGCGGGCGAAATCGTCCCGGGCCTGCAAGTGCTCGACGCCGTGCAGAACGCCACCGTCGAAGTCGGCCAGACTGCGCTCTACTACTACTTCGGCAAGGACCCGGCCTTTGGCTTCGCCAGTTGCCTCCCGTTTGGCCTCAACACCCGCCAGCAGAACGCCTGGTGGTACTACGGCGGCGGCGAACAGCTCTACGCGGAGTTCCTCAAGAAATACAACTGCGTAGCCTTCCCCGGCTACAACACCGGTTGCCAGATGGGCGGCTGGTACCGCAAAGAGATCAAGTCGGTTGCCGACATCAAGAATCTGAAGATGCGTATCGGCGGTCCCGGCGGCGTGATCCTCAAAAACATGGGCGCCACGCCGCAGCAGATCGCCGGCGGCGATATTTACCCAGCGCTGGAAAAAGGCACGATTGACGCCGCCGAGTGGGTTGGCCCGCACGACGACGAGAAACTGGGCTTCAACAAAGTGGCCAAGTTCTTCTACGCGCCGGGCTGGTGGGAGTGCAACTCGATGGGTCACTTCATCGTCAACGACAAGGCTTGGGCAAGCCTGCCCAAGGACTACCAGCACGCGTTCGTGACTGCCTGCCACGAAGCCAACGTGATGACCATGGCCAAGTACGACCACCTGAACCCGATCGCGTTGCGCAAGTTGCTGGCAGCCGGTACGCAGTTGCGCGTATTCCCACGTGATGTGCTGATGGCCGCCTACAAAGCGTCGAACGACCAGTACAAGGAGTGGGCCGACAAATTCCCCGAGTTCAAGAAAATATACGAGCCGTGGGAGAAATACCGCACCGACCAGGCTGGCTGGTCGCGTGTGGCCGAAGGCACGTTTGACACCTTCATGGGTTCGCTCAGCGCCGGAACCGGCGCTGCCAAGGCGCCCGCCAAGAAGGCTTGATTGCCCTTGCTTGGTGACCTACCTGAAAGCCCGCCGCAAGGCGGGCTTTTTTTCGCCCGCTCCGCTTTTTTCGCCCGCTCCTCTTAGGGGCGGGCCTTGTCTACTTCACCGGAGCGGCGCCTGGCGAGGCTCCGGCGGGGCCTGCTGCCTTGTCGGCGCCCTTTGACTCCGGCTTTTCTTCGCTGGCAGGGGTAGATTCGCCCTTGGGCGCGTCCTTGTCCTTGCTCTCATCCGTTCCGCCCAGCGATTTTTGCAGGTCGCCCATGGCTTGCTCCTGCGCTTTCTGCGCCTCCGCCTCATCCTGCGCAGCGTTGCCCGATCCGGCATCGGACGGCAACTCGATCTTGACCTTGTC
>JANLTL010000079.1:0-2458 GCA_031362905.1 Burkholderiales bacterium
CTCCGGGCCGGCCAGCCGATTGTTGGTAACGTCGAATCCCAGCCACGCACCGGTGCCGCGATGCGCGTCAGCGACCCAGGCTTCGGCCCAGGCATGCGAGGCCGCGTGCTGGTCATCCTCGGTCATCAGGTAGCCGCTGACATAGCGCGCGGGCACGCCGCGTGCGCGGCAGGCGGCGAGGAAAAGGTGGGCCATGTCCTGACATACGCCCTCGCCCTGCGCCAGCGCTTCGGCGGCGGTGGCGGTCACCTCAGTGGACCCTTTTGCGTAGGCCACTCTCTGGAAAATGGCTCCCATCAACGCTTGTAGGGATTCGCGGCTGGAAACGCCCATTCCATGCGCTTCTCCGAGGGATATGCCTGCCAGCTTTTCGATGGCCGCATCTGCCGCCGTGAGCGGTGTCTGCTGCGCAAACGCGAGCGGTGGCACGCTGGAGTCATGTGGCAGCAGCAGGCCGCGCTCGTCCGACGTTTCGACCTGACCGTACGCAGCGATGCGGATTTCGTGATGCGTGTCGGTCAGCGACATGGCGTAGACCTGATTGCCATAGGCGTCGACCTGGCGCCAGCGCCGCCCGGGGGATTCGATGCTCCAGTGCAAGATACGCTGGCCGCCGTCAGTACGCGGAAACAGGCGAATGTATTGCATGCTGTAGCTGGCCGCTTGTGCGTAGCGGTAGGTGGTTTCGTGGCGAATATCGAGCAGCATGATGAAGGCTCCTACGCCACCGGGACCAGAAAATCCTGGGCGATGCCATTGCCGAGTTCGGCGGTTTTGGACAGGAAATCGGTCAGGTAGCCGTGCAGCCCAACCGCCAGGATGTCGTCGATACGTCCATAGCGCAGGTGCGAGTGCAGGCTGCCCGCCAGCCGCTGCGTTTCATGCGAACGCGCGTTGGCGACCAGATCGAGGATTTGCTGCACTTCCTTCATGCAGGTGAGCATGGAGCGCGGCATGTCGGCGCGCAAGATCAGCAACTCGGCAACGCGGTTCGGCGTGATCACGTCGCGATACACCTTGCGGTAAATCTCAAAGCTGGAGAGCGAGCGCAGCAGCGCGCCCCATTCGTAATACTCGCTGCCGGCATCGTCCTGCGGGGCCAACTCGTCGTATTTGAAATCGAGCAGGCGCGCGGTGTTGTCGGCCCGTTCGAGAAAGGTGCCAAGACGAATGAAGTGGAACGCCTGGTCCTGCAGCATGGTGCCGACGGTGACGCCCCGCGACAAATGCGAGCGGAACTTGACCCATTCGAAGTACTTGGTCAGATCACTGCCCGATACCTCGCCCTGCATCAACACCGCCGCAGACGTACGCGCTTCGAGCCAGGTGGTGTTGATGGTCTCCCAGACTTCCGAGGTCACGGTACCACGCACGGCGTGACAGTTTTCGCGCGCAGCCTTCAGACAGGAGAGGATCGAGGAAGGATTGCCGAAATCCGCGCCCATGAAGCGCAACACCGCGTTGGCACTGATCGTGCCGTGACGCTCGCTGTAGGCGGCTTCGAGGCCGGTGATGCCGAGTGCCGCGCCCCAATAGCCGCCGCCTGCGCCGTGCCGCTGCAGCGACATGCGATAAGACACTTCCATCAGGCGCGCAATGTTTTCGGCGCGCTCGGTATAGCGCGCCATCCAGTAGAGTGCATCTGCAGTGCGGGAGAGCATTCAGGCACCTCCCGCAGAGGCAGAGGTTGAGGGGGCCGCTGCTGTTGATTGCGATTGGGACTGCGACTGCGACTGCGACTGCGACTGTGATTGTGATTGTGATTGTGATTGTGATTGCGACATCTGCGCCTCCAGCACCCAGGTATCCTTGGTGCCGCCGCCCTGCGACGAATTGACCACCAGCGAGCCTTCCTTGAGCGCCACGCGCGTGAGCCCGCCCGGCGCCATGCGCACCTCTTTTCCCGACAGCACAAAGGGCCGCAGGTCAATGTGGCGCGGCGCAATACCCGCTTCGACATAGGTAGGGCAGGCCGAGAGCGCGAGCGTTGGCTGCGCAATGTATTTTGCCGGGTCTGCCTTGACGCGCAGCTTGAAGTCCTCGATTTCCTTTTTGGTCGACGCCGGCCCGACCAGCATGCCGTAACCGCCTGCACCGTGCGTTTCCTTGACCACCAATTCGTGCATGTTGGCCAGCGTGTACGACAACTCGTCGGCCTTGCGGCACTGAAAGGTCGGCACGTTGGCGATCAGCGGTTCTTCCGACAAATAGAAGCGGATCATGTCGGGCACATAGGGGTAGATCGATTTGTCGTCAGCGACGCCGGTACCGATGGCATTGGCCAACGTCACGCGGCCGGAGCGATACACCGAGAGCAAGCCGGCGATGCCGAGGGCTGAATCGGCGCGAAAGGTGAGCGGGTCGAGAAAGTCATCGTCGATGCGGCGGTAGATCACATCGACCCGCTGCGGCCCTTGCGTGGTACGCATGTAGAGCGTCTCGTCGTGTACCAGCAGGT
>JANLTL010000084.1:0-2530 GCA_031362905.1 Burkholderiales bacterium
CCACACCCCTGATTCCGTGGGCCGCGCTGCACCGCATGCCGGTCATGTATGCGGTGAGCGCCGACGCCGCGGCCGGCGGCCTGATGACCTACGACGCCGACCTCTCAGACCACTACTTTCGCGCCGGGCTTTACGTCGACAAGCTGCTCGCCGGCGCCGACCCGGCCACGCTGCCAATCGAGCGGCCGGTGCGCTTCGAGCTCACGCTCAACCTCAAGACGGCGAAGGCGATGGGGCTGAAGATTCCGCACGCGTTGCTGGCGCGGGCGGATCGGGTGATCGAATGAAAAATCATCACGCCAATTTTCATTGCAAATCCGGTCACCGGCCTGCAAGCCTTGGTGGCAGCGCCTCTCAGCAGTTTGACCGAAGGAAAATCACATGAACAAACGCGCTACCCTGCGCGCCTTGATCGGAGCCGGCCTCGCGGGCACGCCATGGTTCGCGCGTGCGCAGGCAGTGGCCGGAAACGTGCCAGCGCCACCAGGTACGCGGCGCCTCGGCGTGCTGATGGGCTACGCTGAGAACGACGCAGTAGCGCAAGTGCGCCTGGCCGCCTTCAGGGAAAAACTCGCCGCGCTGGGCTGGGCCGAGGGACGCAACCTGACGGTGGACGTGCGCTGGATCGCCGGCGATACCGAACGCGCCGCGCGCTTCGCCAGGGAACTACTGGCGCTCAAACCCGATGTGCTTCTGGCGGGCACCACGCCGGCCACGGCCGCGCTGCAGCGGCAAACCCGCACCATCCCGATCGTGTTCGCGTCGGTGTCCGATCCGATCGGCAGCGGCTTCGTCAAGACACTGGCGCGGCCCGGCGGCAACATCACGGGGTTCATCAATCTGGAAGCGACGCTGATCGAGAAATCGCTGCAGCTGCTCAAGGAAATGGCGCCGCGCATGAAACGCGCCGGCGTAATGTTCAATCCGAAAACCGCGCCCTATGCGGACTATTACCTGCAGCGGGCCGATGCGGTCGCGCCACAATTGGGCGTGAAGGTGATCAGGCTCCCGGTCGACAACCCAGGGGACATTGAGAAAGCCATCGGTGCGCTGGGCCGCGAGGCGGGCAGCGGCCTGATCGCCATGACCAACAGTTTCATGACCGTGCATCGCAAGCAGGTGATCGAACTGGCTGCACGTCTCAAGGTGCCGGCAATCACGGCGATCAGCGCCGCCGTGGAGGAAGGCGGGCTGATTTCATACGGCATTGACGCCACCGACTTGTATCGCCGCGCCGCGCCTTATGTCGACCGCATCCTGCGCGGCGCGAAGCCGGCCGACCTGCCGGTGCAACTGCCGACGCTGTTCGAACTGTGGATCAACCGCAAGACCGCCAATGCGCTCGGGCTGAAAATTCCGTATTCGATCATGGTGCGGGCGGACAAGGTGATTGAGTGACGCTGCCGGGTTGACCGGACAGCGCCGGTATCGACCAAAATCATGAGCGCGAACCGCCCTTGGCCGAAAAATCGAGCGCGCTTTTGTAATGCGTTGCAAGTTGCTCGGCTGATTCGATGCAGCCGACAAATCCGCTTGCGGTGAGGGCCTGATAGAGGGGGGAGTCACCCGCATCGGGCGCGGCTGCGAGAGGGGATAACGCAGACGAGGCAGGTGATGCGGGTGACGGCGGCAGGCCGTGCCGCTGCTTGACGAACTGGACGAAATCGAGCACCTCGGCGCGCAGATTGGGAGGCAGCGCCGCGACCTCGGATTCGATTTTGCTTAGTATGCTCATGGCAGCTCTCACACAATCTTGCAGTCCGGCCTGTAGTATGCCGCAGGTTCGTGCTGCCCATGCGATCAATTGAGGAGGCTCGGTGAAGGACGCAATGATCAAGCTGGGGTGGGCGCTGGTGTTTCTGGTTCCGGGCGGGCTGATCCTCTGGATCGAACCCCTGCTGTGGGCCGTGGCCAGCTTTCTGCTGGCCGTTGGAGGTGCGATCTTCGCGCTTGTCGTGTTCAGCATTTTCGCGCCGAGACTGCGGACCAGCCAATCGTCTGCGCATGCCGCGACCATCGAAGCAATGCACCCGCTGGCGCCTGCCGCATGGCTGGCCGGCGGACTGGTACTGGCTGCGCTAGTGACCTGGGCGGCCTGGGAGGTGGTCTGGACGCCCGTTGGCGGCGCCGAGCCGATTGGGCTGTCGATTGCCGCGTTGCTCGGTCTGGCCGGAGCGTGGATGGCTTGGCGCGGGGTGATCGGCAGTGTGGACTGGCTCGCCTTCGGCCGCGTGCGGCTGGAATTCGATTCCTGGCCACTGTGCACCGGCGCGTTGATACACGGCCACGCTGTGGTTGCAAGGGGCGCTAATCGTCTGGCCGGCATCGACGTCAGGATGGCCCTCACGTACAACGCCGGGCTTGGGCGCGAAGGCAATTGGGGGGACCCGCAGCCACAAGAGATCTGGGGCACCGTTCCATTCGCCGCGCCCGGCATTGCTGAAGTGCCGGGCGCATTCGGATTTGCGA
Source organism: Burkholderiales bacterium (assembly GCA_031362905.1). Taxonomy (GTDB): domain Bacteria; phylum Pseudomonadota; class Gammaproteobacteria; order Burkholderiales; family JAEUOS01; genus CANJDH01. The sequence goes on from JANLTL010000084.1 coordinate 2,470, forward strand.
TCCAAATCCCGGCGAGCTACACCGGCATGCAGATCATCCACCTGTCTGCACGCGACGGTTC
>JANLTL010000108.1:0-5260 GCA_031362905.1 Burkholderiales bacterium
TCCTTGCCGCCGAGAAAGGCGACAGCGCCGCCGTCACACGGCTGATCAAGGAGGGCGCCAGCGTGAGGGCGCGCGATGGCTCCGGCCGCACTGCGTTGCTTGCAGCGACCCAGCACAACCGTGTCGAGACGGCGCGTATCCTGATTGCCGCCGGGGCTGACGTGAATGCGCAAGACCAGATCGAAGACAGCCCCTACCTGCTCGCCGGCGCACGCGGCCGCGTCGAGATACTGCGCATGACGCTCGCAGCCGGGGCTGACCTCAAGAGCATGAATCGTTACGGCGGCACGGCTCTCACACCAGCCTGCCATTACGGGCATGTCGAGACAGTGCGCGAACTGCTCAAGACGCGCGTCGCACTTGACCACGTCAACAAGCTGGGCTGGACCTGCCTGCTCGAGGCGGTGATCCTCGGCGATGGCGGCGCACCCCACGTCGAGATTGTGCGCATGGTGGTCGCTGCCGGGGCCAACGTGAGCCTGGCAGATCGCGATGGCGTCACACCCTTGCGCCACGCCCGCAGTCGCGGTCAAACCGCCATCGTGCAGCTGCTCGAAAAGGCGGGCGCGAAATATTGAGAATTTCAAACATCATGACAAAAATAGGCCTCTGACGAGACTGTCATGTTTTTGGGAACGTTCAATCGTTGGGCCTAAGTGCCAATCTGGCTGTACACCAGCTCCGACAATTTGAGCAGGCGCGCACGCGTCAGATCGCCCGAGAGCGCATAGCTCAAGTCGCGGTCGATCCAGTAAAACGCCGACACCGGGCCATTGCTCTCGAAGCGGAACGCAGTCGGCACCGCCGTGCTGTTCTTGGGCATCGCCGACACATACAGCGTGACGCGCTCGCCGGCCGTGTTTTGGTACATGAACTGGGCACGCGCGCCGCTCTCGCCGGGCAACAGACGCCCACCAACCAGATCAAAACCCTGCGCCTGCAGTACCGGCGCTTTCAATTGCGTTCCCAGACGTTTGGACAGCCACTGCACCAGATGCTGCTGTTCGGCAGCGGCCACTTCGACCGGATGACGCACCTCGGGTGCGTAGACCACATGCGCGCTCATCGCATCGCGCGCGAAGCGCTTCGCGGCAAACACCACCGTCGTGCTGTTGCCCGACGCCGCATACCAGGCGTGACCAAACCATCCGGCGGCACCCATCGTCACACTCGCCACCAGCGCAGCCGCAGCGGCAGTCACCCAGCGCTGGCGGCGCGGGTTCAACGCCGACAGCAGACGCTGCGGCACCGGTTCGTCGAGTGCCTCGCGCGCGAGTGCACGCAGGGCATCGTTCTGGGCGCGCCAGGCATCGGCCTTGGCGCGCGCCTCGGGCTGGTGCACGAGCCAGGCCTCCACTTCGGCGCGTCGCTCCGGCCCGAGACGGCCGTCGGCCAGCGCATGCAAATCGTCTTCAGTCATCATCGTCATTTCATCACCTTCAATTGCGGCCGTGCAGTACGCACGGGCGCCCCTTCCATCAACTCGGCCAGGCGCTTGCGCGCCCGCGACAAGCGCGACATCACCGTGCCGATCGGCACGTCAATCAAAATCGCCGCTTCCGCATACGAAAAATCTTCCAGACCCACCAGCAACAGCACTTCGAGCTGATCGTGCGGCAACTGGCGCAGCGCGCGCTCCATGTCGAGGCGCAATCCCGGGTCGCGTCCCGGCCCTTCCACGTCCACGTCATCCATCGACACCGCTTCACGCGCTGCACTCTGCGCCTTGCCGCGCAACTGATTGACGAACAGGTTGTGCATGACGGTGAACAGCCAGGCGCGCAACTGAAGGGTGCGCATGGCGGCATCATGACCAGGCTGCCATAGCGCCCACTTCACCATGGCGCGCTCCAGCGTGTCCTGCACCAGGTCATCGGCGCGATGCGCGTCCCCCGTCAGCAAGCGCGCATAGCGCCGCAATCGCGGAATATGCGCAATGATGCTGTCTCGGTCCATGTTTGGGCGCGCGCTGTCTGAAGTGGTCATGTCGCCATGCCACGGGATTGATGAATGAACATGACGGCGCGCAGTTTTATTCCCGCGCGCCCTTGTTCTGTGCGTCCCGGCCATCCCGGGAGCCGGCGGCGGGCGCGCGGCCCACACTGGGAATGCGGCGCACGATCTTGGCTCCCATGCGCTGGTCGAACTTGTCGAGATTGATGATGACACGCTGATGCTCGCCCTCGCCGATCGGTTCGACTTCATCCTCGGCCCAAACACGAAAAGTCAGCATGCGACCTTCGACCCGCGTTACCTCGGCCTGCGCCCTCACTTTCATGCCTACCGGGGTGGCGGCCACGTGCTTGACGTTAAGCAAGGTGCCCACCGTCTGGTGCCCCGTCGGCACAAAATGCTCCACCGCCTTGAGGGCAGCCGCTTCGAGCAGGTTGACCAGCACCGGTGTGGCGAGCACGCGCACCTGGCCGGAGCCGACGTGCGGGGCGGTGTGCTCTTCGGCGACGGTGATGTCAACCGCGCCGGTGAGGCCGGCGCGGATGTCTTCGATGCTCATGGGTGGATTGTCCGTGATGTGGAGTGGGCCGGCAGGGTGCGAATCAGGGGCCGGGCAGCATGGAGGCTGGCACCTGCACCGGCAAATCGAGCAGCATCTGCCCCATACCCTTGCCGAGCGGGTCAGCGCGCAGGCTGGCCATGCCGCCGCCGCCGAGTGCTTCATGCAGTACGAAATTGAAGGCGTTGATGCCGGGCATGTCGTAACGCAGCACAGCCCCTTTGACCAAATGCGCTAAGTACGCCTTGACTGCCTCCGGCGTGAGTTGCGTGCGGAGCAAGGGCAAAAATTCCGGCCGTCGCGCGATCACGCCGATGTTGCTGATGTTGCCCTTGTCGCCGCTACGGGCGTGGGCGATGCGGATCAGCGGGACAGTGACCATGCCGGGAGCCGCTCCAGCAGCGGGTTCTGGCGGCACATCGCCCAAAACTGTTGGTGCGAGCGGGTCACCTGGCATTGCTTGCCGGGATCTCGCCGCTTGGGATGACGCCGCCTGGGTTGACGCCGCTTTGGGCATCGCCACCGCGTGCGGCCTGCATTCCGGTACCGGCGGATGCGTGCCCTCGCCGTCCAGTTCGACGCGCGGCCGCACCTCGTGCTTGGGCAACGCAAACGAAAACATGCACACATTGGGGGCAGGCTTTCCGCGCCCGCCACCCATGCCGGTCGTGCCGGGCGACCATGACGTGCCGGCCGGCGCCACCTCGCGCGCAAACACGCCCAGCGCCTTGGGGTTGTCGTGACGCACCGCCAGCCGCATGATCGCTTCGCGCGTCGCGGCCGTGCGTGCGTGCGGGCCGTACTGGGTCTCGGCGCCCAGGATGTCGAGGCGCGTTTCGAGATAGTCGGCGAATTGAAGGCGACTGAAGATCGCGCGCGTCCGCTCAAGAATCGCTTCGCCGCTGCGCTGCGCCTTTTTTGCAGCGTCGATGCCGGTAATGAGCAGATTGGCCTGCGCGCGCCAGCCGTCCATGTAGGTCGCCGAGACCTTGTAGGTGTCGGTCGGTGGCTTGCCGCGCGCGCCGCGCACCAGCACCCGCTGCGCCGCAGGGTCATCCAGTTGGGTCATCGTCACGTGTGTGAAATCACACACCACGTCGGGAAGAATGTAGTTCTCCGGGTCGCCGATTTCGTAGACCATCTGCTCGGCGATCACGGCGGTATTCACCAGCCCGCCGGTGTTCGGCGGTTTGGTCACGACGAACGAGCCATCGGCGTGGCACTCCACGATCGGATAGCCGATATTGGCCCAATTGGGCACGCTCTCCCAGTCGGTAAACAGGCCGCCGGTGGCCTGCGCGCCGCATTCGATGATGTGGCCGGCGAGACTGCCCTGTGCAAGCCTGTCGTAGTCGTCAAATAGCCAATCGAATTCGTGGATCAAAGGCCCGAGGGTGACCGCGCTGTCAACACAGCGTCCGGTAATGACAACATCAGCACCGCGCTTGAGCGCCGCAGCAATCGGAATCGCGCCCAGATAGGCGTTGGCGGACAGTATCTTGTCCGGCAAGGGTGCGCCGGAAAACATTTCGGTCACGCCGCGTTGGCGCAAGGCCGGGATGCGGTCGAGCACGTCATCACCCTCGACCACGGCAATCCTGAGCTCTACGCCAGACGCGTCACACAATTTCTGCAAGGCCGCCGCGCAGGCGCGCGGATTGACACCACCGGCATTGCTCACCACCTTGATGCCCTTGGCCGCAAGGTCTTTGAGCACTGACTTCATGGCCACGTCGACAAAGTCGGTCGCGTAGCCAAGCGCGGCATCCTTGGTCTTGGCGTTGATCAGGATCGACATGGTCAGCTCGGCCAGATAGTCGAACACGAGATAGTCGATGCCAGCGTGTACCAGCTGCGGCGCGCCCAGCGCGCTGTCGCCCCAGAAGCCGGATGCGCCGCCAATCCTGATGATCTTCTCACTCATGTTCCATGATCCTGTTTCGTCTGCTTGGCCCGTGGTGGGCCCTTGGTTGGCCCCTGGTTGGCTCCATTGTGCCGCAGGGCGGGAAGCGTAAAATTGTTCGCTTCCGATTGTCTCATTCCCCATCGCCGTTTTCTTCCGTTTTCCGCCGCGTTTGGCGGCTCTCTTTCGGACTTGCCCTCATGACCACGATTAAATACGAAGACTTTGTCGCGTCGATCGCCGACGCTCTTCAGTTCATCAGCTATTACCACCCGAAGGACTTTCTCCAGCACCTGGCACGTGCCTATGAACGCGAGCAGTCCCCCGCTGCCAAGGATGCGATCGCCCAGATTCTGACCAACAGCCGCATGAGTGCCGAAGGCCATCGGCCGATCTGCCAGGACACCGGCATCGTCAACATTTTTCTCAAGATCGGCATGGACGTGCGCTTTGACGGCTTCAAAACCGGCATCACCGACGCCTGCAATGAAGGTGTGAGCCGCGGCTACCTGCACCCCGACAACGTGCTGCGCGGCTCGGTGCTGGCCGACCCGCAGTTCTCACGCACGAACACCAAGGACAACTCCCCCGCTGTCATCAACATGGAGCTGGTGCCGGGCAACACCATCGACATCAACGTCGCCGCCAAGGGCGGCGGCAGCGAGAACAAGGCCAAATTCATCATGATGAATCCCTCCGACAGCCTGGTCGACTGGGTACTCAAGACCGTACCCACCATGGGCGCGGGCTGGTGCCCCCCCGGCATGCTCGGCATCGGCATCGGCGGCACCGCCGAGAAGGCGATGCTGATGGCCAAGGAAATCCTGATGGAGCCGATCGACATG
>JANLTL010000132.1:0-28166 GCA_031362905.1 Burkholderiales bacterium
AAGACGACGGGGCGGTGACGGGCCTGGACCAGCTCGCGGGTTTCGTAAACGTAGAACTCCATGCGGTCGAGTTCGCGCAGCAAGTCATTCGGAAACTCGATGTCGGCCTTATCGATCTCGTCAATCAGCAGTACTACTGGCTGGTCGGCGGTGAAGGCCTGCCACAAGACGCCCTTGATAATGTAGTTCTCGATGCTCTTGACCTTTTCGTCACCGAGTTGCGAATCGCGCAGGCGTGACACCGCGTCGTATTCATACAAACCCTGTTGCGCCTTGGTGGTCGATTTGATGTGCCATTGCAACAGTGGCATGCCGAGCGCTGCAGCCACTTCCTCGGCCAGCATGGTCTTGCCAGTGCCTGGTTCGCCCTTGATGAGTAGAGGCCGTTGCAGGGTGATGGCCGCATTGACCGCGAGTTGCAGGTCGCCGGTGGCAACGTAGTTTTGTGAGCCTTCGAAGCGCTTGGGAGAGGTCATGGGAGGGAATGGGAAAGTGCAGGAAAGTATCTTGAGAGACGCCGGAAACCGCGCGCCGAGGCAGTGCTGAGCGCAGCTTGACGCCAAGGGGAAAGCGTAACGCATAAGGGTAAAAACGAGGGAACATTATAGTGGATGCCCCTGGCAGCAGCACGGAGATGCTCTATAATTCGCCGGTTTGTCACGCAAAGTTTTCGCTCTTTTCATTCTCTTTTCATTGGCCTCGTTTTCCGGCATTTTCAAACAACGACATGAAAAACCTTCTCTTGTTGAGCATTCTGGGCCTCGCGGTACCAGCCGTGCTTGCGCAAAGCGCACCGGTGTCACCGACCACCCCGGCGGCGGCAAGTGCGCCGATGGGCACGACACGCACTGGCGGCAAAGCGGCCATGTGCATTGGCTGTCACGGCATCCCCGGCTATCGCATGGCCTATCCGCACCTCTATCACGTGCCGATGATTGCCGGTCAGAACGCCAAGTTCATCGAGTCCGCACTCAATGCGTACAAATCGGGTGAACGCAAACACCCGACAATGGCGGCGATTGCGGTCAGTCTGAGCGACGCAGATATCTCCGAGCTTGCGGCCTACTATTCCAAGGGAGGGTCGGGAAAATGAGGCAGTCCTTCAAATTCGAACGCGCAAGCCTGCTCGCCGCTTCGCTTGTGTTGCTTGCCGCCGTCAGTGGGGCGCACGCTGCCGGCGATGCTGAACGCGGCCAGATCAAGGCGGCGGCGGTGTGCGCAAGTTGCCACGCTGTTGGCGGCGACTGGAACAAGCCCCTGCAACCCGAATACCCCAAGCTGGCCGGTCAGCACTACGACTATCTGGTTACCGCCCTCAATGCTTACAAGCAGGGTGAAAAATCTCTCGTCGGCCGCAAGAATGCCGTGATGGCACCGATGGCCAAGTCGCTCTCGAGGCAGGACATCGAAGACGTGGCAGCATTCTTGTCCAAATTGCCAGGGGACTTGAAAGTGCGCCATTGACCCAGGGCAGGGGCTTGGTTGGTGCCAACAGCCGGCTTCGTGCCGGCTTTTTTTTCATGGTTCTCCTGGCGCGCAAGCCAGGCGGCGCGGTTACTGCTTAGCCTCCCGGCGGTGGCCGGTTGGACTTGGCCAGCGCGCTGCGGATCTCCGAAATCGCCTTTTCTATATCGTCATCCGACAAGTCGGCTTCGGTGGCTGCCGTCATGTCGATTTGCGAATTGAAGGCATCGGCGGGCATGGTGAGCGTAGAGACACCGCCATCCGCGCTTGCGCTGCCGTCATCGTCCGCCCAGGTCATCGCCAAGGCGGTGACGTTGTCGGCATCACGTCCAGCATTTTTGACGGCCTGACCAATCAGGGCAGGAATCACCTTGGCCAGCGGATCTCGCGAGAAAGCGCTGGTCAGCAATGTCGGTGCGAGTGGTCCCCACAGGCCGTCTGAGCAGAGTAATAACGTGTCTCCTGCACGCAATGCATGCTTTTGCGACAGCTCGATCTTGGGGGGCACATGCGCGCCGAGGCAGTTGTAGATCTTGTTGCGTTCCGGGTGCGTTGCGGCTGCTTCTGGCTTGATCAAGCCTTGGCTGATCAGTTGTTGAACGTGCGAGTGGTCAAGGGTCTGCGCCAGCGCGTTCCGGTCGCGCAACAGGTAGGCACGCGAGTCACCCACATGGGCCCAGCATACGGCGCCTTTTTGAACGATGGCGGCCACCACCGTGGTGCGCGGGGTCTCCAGTAACTGATGCTGCTCGGCGTGCGCGAGAATGGCGTGATGGGCAGCGTTTATCGCATCGCCTAAAAAACTCAATGGGCTGGCGAGCGCCGGGCGCGCTTCGCGCTGAAAGCGCTTGCCGACGGTGTCTACCGTGATTTGCGCGGCAACTTCTCCTTGTGCATGACCACCCATGCCGTCGGCCACGATCATGAACAACGCGTCGCGCGAGAACACGTAGCCAACGCGGTCCTGATTGTAGGGCCGCGCGCCGGTCTGGCTTTCCTGATAGATCGAAAATTTCATGGCGCGGGCCCCTCGGTCCCATTTTTCTCGTCGGTCTTGATGCTTTGTTGGGCCGGGTATGCATCAGCGGGTTTGCCGGATGGACCAAGCCCCGCGGCCGCAATGGGCGCTGTCACGGCGGGCTTTGCCGCTGGTTTGGTCATGTCATCAAACATCTTCTTGAAACCGCCGATGACTGACGCCTTTGTCGTTTCCGGCGGGCGGTTTTCCACCAGTGCTTTTTGCAGACTGAACACGCTCTGCGGCCGCTCCAGGTGGTCCAGACGCAAACACCAGTCGATGATCTCCAGCAGTTCGCGCGAATACTTGCCCTTGAAGGTTTTGGTGCACGGTTGCATGCGTTCCTTGTCGAGGCGCTGATCGGCGGCTTGCGGCGCCATGCCGGACATGCAGGAAAACATCGCGGCGCCTACCGAGTAAATGTCGGACCAGGGGCCAAGTGCGTCGCGATTCTTGTATTGCTCGGGTGCGGCGAAGCCAGGCGTGTACATTGGGTTGAGCTTGGGACCATCCTTGATGAGAGTCTGGCGCGCCGCGCCGAAATCAAGCAGCACTGGAATGCCGTCATTGCGGATATAGATATTCGCCGGCTTGATGTCCAGGTGCAGCAGCTTGTAGGTATGTACCTCGCGCAGGCCATTCATCAACTGCACAAACACATGGCGGATGAAGTTTTCCTTGATCTCGCCCTTGCGCTGAATGATGTGCTCCTGCAAGCTGCGCCCGCGTTCGTACTGCATCACCATGTAAACGGTTTCGTTTGCGCGAAAAAAATTGACCACGCGCACCACGTTCGGATGCGAGATGCGCGCCAGCGCGCGGCCCTCTTCAAAAAAACACTTAAGGCCGTAGCGAAACAGGTTTTTGTGATCGGGGGCAATGGTCGGCACGATTTCGCCGTGGCCGCGCAGCGACAGACCTGCCGGCAGATATTCCTTGATCGCCACCGGCGCACCGTATTCGTCGTAGGCAAGATAGACGATGGAAAACCCGCCCGACGCCAGCGGCCGTGCCACCCGATAATTTTCGAGAATGGTGTTTTCCGGGAGTGCTGAATTGGACTGCGCTGCCATGTGATCCCTGAAGATTGCGCACTGCTGCTTTTGCCGCGACCGCCGCGAAATGCCAAAAGCGCTCAAAACGCTGCCCCGCTCACTGACCTTCAATCGGGCGCGCGCAGAGCGGAAGCAGGCGATACCCGGCGCGTACATTGATGGATTGGTGCCAGGGGATACAGCGTTTCCTTATAATTGGGTCGAGTTGCATTCTAATCAATCTGTTGCCTTCGGCGCCGTCCTCCACATGATTCTTTCCATGACCGGCTTTGCCGCCGTGTCGCGTGACCTGCCGCACGGCGCGCTCAATCTAGATATCAAGAGCATCAACTCGCGTTTTCTGGATCTCATGTTCCGTCTTGCCGATGAGGTGCGCTCGCTCGAACCCGGATTGCGCGAGGCGATCAGCCAAAACGTGACTCGAGGCAAGGTTGAACTACGCCTGGGTTACGGCAAGGACGGCCAGGCTGGGCAACACCGCGCCGGCCGGCCCTTGCACCTGAACGAAGACGCGGTGCGGCGGCTCGGGGACGCGGCAGTGGCGGTCAAGCAGCTGGTGCCGCAGGCGCTCGATCTGCGGGTGATGGAGGTGCTGCATTGGCCAGGTGTGCTCGAAGATACTGCGCTCAGTGCCGATCAGATGCGTGACACCGTTTACGCGATGATGAAAGAGGCAATGGATGATTTTGGCGCCTCGCGCGCGCGCGAAGGCGAAAAGCTCAAGGAAATGCTGCTGACGCGGGTGGTGGGGCTTGAAGAATGGGTCAGGAAGGTCGAACCGCTGATGCCGCAGGCGGTGCAGGAGCAGCAAGCCAAGATGTCGGCGCGCTTGCGCGATGCGCTCGGTGCGGTGGACGATGAGCGCGTGCGGCAGGAGATCGCGCTGTTTGGCATCAAGATCGACGTTGCCGAAGAGCTCTCGCGCCTTGGCGCGCATTTGTCGGAAGTGCGGCGTGTTTTGGCCAAGGGCGGCGCTTGCGGAAAGCGGCTCGATTTCCTGATGCAAGAGCTCAACCGCGAGGCCAATACGCTGGGCTCCAAGTCGGTATCGGGCGAGATCTCGACGGCGGCGATGGAAATGAAAATCCTGATCGAGCAAATGCGCGAGCAGGTGCAGAACATCGAATGAACCCACGTCCGATGGCTCCCTGCTGCGCGCTACTTGCAGGGCGAGTGCTGCCGCGACGGCGTGCCACGTTGCGGCTGCCTCGGAGTGCACCGTGAGCGGCTCGCTGCTGGTGATTGCGGCGCCCTCCGGCGCGGGCAAGTCGAGCCTGGTCAATGCGCTGGTTGAACAAGACGCCAATCTTGTCGTATCGATATCGTTTACCACGCGTGCCCTGCGGCCGGGTGAGGCACAGGGGCGCGAATACCATTTCGTGAGCCGCGAGATGTTCATGGCAATGCGCGAGCGTGGCGAATTTCTCGAGAGTGCCGAGGTGCACGGCAATTTTTACGGAACTTCGCGCAAATGGATTGACGCCGAAATGCGCGGTGGGCGCGATATCGTGCTCGAAATCGACTGTCAGGGTGCGGCGCAGATCCGCAGCCGGTTTCCCGATGTGGTAAGTGTGTTCGTTTTGCCGCCCTCGCGCACCGAATTGGAGCGCCGCTTGCGTGATCGCGGTACCGACAGCGAGGCTGAAATTGCGCGCCGCATGAAAAATGCGGATGAAGAAATGCAGCGGGCCGGCGAGTTCGACTATGCTATCATCAACGCTTCGTTTTCCGAAGCCCAGAAAGCGCTGCAAGCCATTGTTTTGGCAGCGCGTTTGCGATTCCGGCAAGTTGCCGGCCGCGAGCCGGCTGTGTTCCTCGAACTTGGTATTTCGCGCTGATTTTCTGCTCTTTTTCGGCGGGTTTTGGGTGGCTTTTCATCCTTGGTGGCGCTGGCCGTATCTGCGCTGCAAGGAGCATTATTTGTCACCACGCGCGACTCCACATCAAGCCCATCCGTTCACCTGACACCCACCCACCCCCAGAGAGCACCTGCCATGGCCCGTATTACCGTTGAAGATTGCCTGCAAAAAATTCCGAACCGCTTCAATCTGGCACTGGCCGCGACCTACCGTGCGCGCCAACTCGCGCAAGGCGCCGCGCCCAAACTCGATGCCGGTCGTCACAAGGTGACTGTGACTGCGCTGCGCGAAATTGCTGCAGGCCACGTCGGCATTGAAATGCTCAAGCGCGTACAGAGCTGACGGACGCAGCGGGGGATGTCATGGATCATCGCCCCGCTTCACGCAATACCGCGCGTGCCCAGATAGTCGATCTGGGCGAGGCCCGCGAGCGTCTGGCGGGCCGCAACCCCGGCAACCCCGGAGAATCGAATGGTAGCGGCGCCGACCTGACTGGCGAGATGTCCGGCAATGCGCTTGCGGCGATTGCACTCGCGGCCAAAGACGCGCAATTTGAGCAATTCAAAGCGGCGCTGGGCGCTTATCTGAAGACAGCGGACATCGAGCGCGTCGCTGCTGCGTACGTCTATAGTGACGAGGCCCATCTGGGTCAAATGCGCGCCAGTGGCGAGGAATACATCACCCACCCGCTCGCAGTCGCTGGTATCTGTGCGGCCTGGAAGCTCGACACACAAGCGCTGATGGCTGCGTTGTTGCACGACGTGGTGGAAGACACCGGGATTACCGTCAAGGATGTCGCCGTGCGTTTTGGGGCGGCGGTGGGTGACCTGGTCGATGGTCTCTCCAAGCTCGACAAAATCGAGTTCGAAAGCCAGGAGACGGCACAGGCGGAAAACTTCCGCAAAATGCTGCTGGCGATGGCGCGCGATGTGCGCGTCATCCTGGTCAAACTCGCTGACCGTCTGCACAACATGCGCACGATCGGCTCGCTGCGCGGGGACAAGCGCCGCCGCATAGCGCGCGAGACGCTTGAAATCTATGCGCCGATCGCACACCGGCTCGGCCTCAATCAGGTCTATCGCGAGTTGCAGGATCTGAGCTTTGCCAATCTCTATCCGCACCGCTTTGCCGTCATCTCCAAGGCGATCAAGCTGGCGCGCGGCAACCGCCGCGACGGCGTCAACAAGATTCTCGAGGCGATCCAGCGCGCGCTGCCCGAGGCCGGCATCGACGCCAAAGTGTACGGGCGCGAGAAGCACGTCTACGGCATCTATCGCAAGATGGTGGAGAAGAAGCTCACCTTCTCGCAGGTACTTGATGTCTATGGCTTTCGCGTCGTGGTCAAGGACATCGCCACCAGCTATCACGCGCTGGGCGTGTCGCACGCGCTCTACAAGCCGGTGCCGGGCAAGTTCAAGGACTACATCGCCATCCCCAAGGTCAATGGTTATCAATCACTCCACACCACGCTCATTGGGCCCTTTGGCACACCGGTGGAGTTGCAGATCCGCACTGCCGACATGCATCGCGTGGCCGAGGCGGGGGTGGCAGCACACTGGTTGTACAAGACTGACGATGCAGCCATTTCGGATGTGCAGAAAAAGACCCACAAGTGGTTGCAGTCACTGCTTGATATCCAGAACTCCTCGGGCGATCCGGCCGAGTTTCTGGAACACGTCAAGGTTGATCTGTTCCCGGATGAAGTCTATGTTTTTACGCCCAAAGGCCGCATCATGTCGTTGCCGCGAGGCGCGACGGCAGTGGACTTTGCCTACACCGTGCACACCGGCGTCGGTGACGCCTGTGTGGGCTGCAAGATCAACAGCGAGCCGATGCCGCTGCGCACCGAGTTGAAGAATGGCGATCTGGTCGAGATCATCACCTCAAGTGGCTCGCAGCCCAACCCCGGCTGGCTTGGATTTGTGCGCACCGGCAAGGCGCGTGCGCACATCCGTCACTTCATGAAGACCATGAAGTTCGAAGAGTCGGCGTCGCTCGGCGAACGTCTTCTCGGGCAGGCCTTACGTGCCGTCGGCATTAACGACATTGAACTGGACTCGGCGCGCTGGGACAGGCTGTTGCGAGATACTGGCGCCAAGTCGCGTAATGATCTGTTTGCCGACATTGGGCTGGGAAAACGTCTCGCGGCGGTGGTGGCACGACGCCTGCAGACAGGTGCGCCAGGCATGCCTGCGCTTCATGGCGCACAGGCCAACCATGGTGGTTTTGGTTCCGCCCACGGCGGTGCTTCAGGTGCGGTACAGGGTGGCAGTGCGGGGGAGGGCGCTTTGCTGCCGGGCGGCACTGAGGGCGCGGGCCACGACCAGCGCCGCGAACTACGTGCGCCGCCCGTGTTGATTCGGGGTGCGGACGGCATGGCCGTGCAACTTGCGCATTGCTGCCAGCCGATTCCCGGCGACCCGATTGTCGGGCTCATCAGCAAGGGGCAGGGCCTGGCGATTCATACGCACGACTGCAAGAGCATCGCCAAGGCGCGGGGTCGTCAGCACAATGATTGGGTCGATGTCGAATGGGATGCCGATCCGGATCGCCATTTCACCGTCGGTATCCGCATCATTGTTACCAATGGGCGTGGCATTTTGGCCAAAGTGGCGGCCGCGCTGACCTCGTCCGACACCAACATTACCAACGTGCACACGAGCGACGACGAGTCGGGCAACTACGCCAACATGGAGTTTTCGATCCAGGTGGCAGATCGCCAGCATTTGGCAACCGTGATGCGCCGTCTGCGGCGCGTGCAGGAAGTGGTGCGCATCGTGCGCATCCGCCACTGAGATGCTGATGCGCCATCTGCGGCGCACGCTCGCCGAATGAGCAGACCCGGTTTTAATTTGAGGAGAACCTTGCGTGTTTGAACCCACCATTGCCGGCAGCCTTCCCAAACCGTTCTGGCTGGCCGAAACCGGCAAGCTCTGGCCGCAATGGCAAGCCAAGGGCGAAGACCTTGCCGTTGCCAAGCGCGACGCTACGCTGCTCTGGCTCAAGGCGCAGGAGGATGCGGGCGTCGCCGTCGTCACCGAGGGCGAGCAATCACGCCAGCATTTTGTACATGGTTTTCTGGAGCAGGTCGAGGGCATCGACTTCGATCACAAGGTCAAGATGGGCATTCGCAATAACCGTTATGACGCGATGGTGCCAGTCGTTACCGGCCCGCTGCGGCTCAAAGGCCGGGTGCATCAGACTGAGGCGCGGTTTGCGCGCGCGCACACAAACAGGCAGCTGAAGTTCACCCTGCCGGGCCCGATGACCATCGTCGATACCATCTCCGACCAGCACTATGGTGACAAGGTCAAGCTTGCGATGGCGTTTGCTGATTTGCTCAACCAGGAAGCGCGTGCCCTGCAAGCTGACGGCGTGGACGTGATCCAGATCGACGAGCCAGCTTTCAACGTCTACATGAGCGACGTCACAGCGTGGGGCATCGACGCCCTGCACCGCGTGATCCAAGGCCTCAGCTGCAAAACCGCTGTGCATATCTGCTACGGCTACGGCATCCAGGCCAACCTCGACTGGAAAAAAACACTGGGTGACGACTGGAACCAGTACAAGGAAATTTTCCCCGCTCTTGCCGCCAGCCGGATCGATCAGGTCTCTCTCGAATGCGCCAACTCGCATGTGCCGATGGAGTTGATCGGTTTGCTCCGCGGAAAAGATGTGCTGGTCGGCGTCATCGATGTCGCTTCCGACAAAGTCGAGACACCAGAGGAAGTCGCCGCCACCATCGAGCGCGCGCTGGCCTTTGTGCCGAAAGACAAACTCTTCCCTTGCACCAACTGCGGCATGGCGCCGATGTCGCGCGAGATCGCATTGGCCAAATTGCGTGCGCTGGGACTGGGGGCGGCTCTGGCGCGGCAGCGCCACGGCGGCTGAGTTTTTCAGTGCGACCGGCCTGACCGGCCCATGGATAGGTCGCGTCAGGCTTGCCTCGGCCCGGAGCCGCATCCACCAAGGCTTACAGCGGCATGCGCGTGAGCGACCCTGATCAATCGCGTCGTATTGCCGTCATCGGCGCCGGGCTTGCGGGCGCCGCCGTGTGTGCTCGCTTCGCGGCGTGCGGCTGGAGCGTCGATCTGATTGACGCGCACGCGGCCCCGGCACGGGGAGCGTCCGGCAATCATGCCGCTTCGTTTCACCCGCTGATTGCACGTGACAACAACCGCATGGTGCGGCTGATTCGCGCCGGGATCACCACGGCCCTCGCGCATTGGCAGGCGCTGGAGCATGCGGGCTATCCGTTCTCGTGGGCGCAGTGCGGCGCCTTGCAGTTGTCGCGCGCCGGGGCAAAGCAGGATGTGGCGCTTACGCTGGCGGCGCTCGATCTTGAGCCCGCATTCGTGCGCGCAGTCAATCAGCACGAAGCGTCAGCGATTGCCGGCGTGGCCTTGCGTGCCGGTGGTGTGCTGTTTGGTCAGGGCGGCTGGGTGCAGCCGGCGTCATTGATTACCGCACAGTTGGCGAGTTGCGGTAGGCGCCTGACGACACACTTTGGCCGGCAGGTCGCACGCGCTGATCGTTCGGGTGCTGCGTGGACGCTCATCGACATCGAGGGTCAATCTATTGTTCAAGCCCCGGTGGTGGTGCTGGCATGCGGTGCGGATGCGTCCTTGCCGCGTTTGTTTGGCCAACAGGATTGGCCGATCGATGCGGTGGCCGGACAAATAAGTGTGGTCAATGCAAACAGTACGGGCCCCGGGTGGCCGGCGCCCCAATTGCCTGTGCATGGCAGCGGCTATGTGCTGCCGTGCATCGAAGATAAGATCGTGGTCGGTGCCACCTACGACCGCCACGGCATGCAAACGGTCGCGGCAGGGCATCGTCACAACTTTGCCGAGGCGCGGCGCATGCTCGCCATGCCGCTGCCGGTGGACGCCGATACGACTGCAGCGCGGATTTCGCTGCGTGCAGTGGCGCGTGACCGGCTACCGGTGATTGGCGCATTGCCGGATATTGCGGCGGTGGATGCCAGGGCGGTCTTGCGTGCCGGCGCGCAACTGGCCAACCTGCCACGACTACCCGGGGTCTACGCTGCCGCCGCCTACGGTTCGCGCGGGCTGACTTGGGCCGCGTTGGGCGCGCAGTTGCTGCTGGCGATGCTCGAAGGAGGCCCGATGCCGGTTGAACGCAGTCTCAAGGATGCGGTTGATCCTGGGCGGTTTGCCTTGCGCGCGGTCAGGAGCGCATCGTAACGATCGCGACGTAACGATCGAGTCCTGACGATCGAGCCTTGGGGGCGCTGCGTGAGCTGCGCGCTCAGCCCGCCATCGCGATCAGTACGTTGCAGCCGGCCTGGTCGATCAGGGTCTTGCCGACCGAGCCGCGCCACCAGCGTTCGGCCCAGCCCTTGGCGCGGCGGTGTCCGACACAAATGAGATCGGCATTGATTGCCTTGGCGCGCGCCGCGATTTCGTCGACCGGCTCACCATTGGCCAAAGTGCCTTGCGCGCTATCGAAGCCGCGCTCGCGCAGGCGTGACAGGCCTTCATCGAGAATCGCCTGATAGCGCTTTTTCTCTTGCTCGAAGTCATTCTCCATCACCATGCCTTCGACCACCATCATGCCGGCATAAAACGGAATCACGGCGAGCAGGTGCACTTCGGCTTTGATGATGGCGGCCAGGTCAGCGCATTCGCGCAGGGCCTTGCGTCCTTCTTCAGTTCCATCGTAGGCCAGCAAGATTCGCTTGTACATGGAGGTCTCCTTGATGATGTTGTGTCCGGCGCTCTTGTATTCGGCACCGGTTGCACGGATCGCGCATTGAGTATACCCGCCTGGTTTGGCGGTGCGCGCGCCCACGCTGCTCCACCGCCGCAGGTGAACGAGGCCGATGCGGTGCGCTCAAAGCTTGTTGATGACCCCTTCGAGGCGCGCCCGCGCCGTGCTGCCCGGCAGCGCGATCAGGCCCAACAGCATTTCGCGCGGCTCGCGCTTGACGCCCCGATCCTTGAGCGTGGTCGACAGCAGCACCATCTGGCGCGTGCGCCGCGCCGCCTCTTCGCCTGGCTGAGCAGGGATGCCGAGGGCAAGTTCGAGGTCAAGCAGCAGGTCGGTACGCTGCAGTTTCGACGCGACCCGTTTGCCTTGCAAGGCCGCGCCCTTGCGCGCAGAGATGCCTGGGTGCGTCGCATGCTTGGGGTCAAGCCGGGGAGACAGGGCATCGAGGCGCGCCACGATATCGGGATTCCCGGTCTGTTCCTCGGCTTCGTGCAGCAGCGCGTCAAGATCGAGCAGGGCATCCCACACGCTGCGCTCATCGCGGCGCTTGATGCTGGCGAGATGGGTCTTCACGCTTTGCACGGCATCATCAAACTTGCGTTCGATGTCGCGGTCTGGTCGTACAGGTCCTTGGACGCCTTGCCGCCACGCCCCCTGCAATTCGGTGAGGCGCGTTTGCACGGCAGCCCGATCGGCCTCTTGCGTGAGCGCGCGCACGGTGGCGATGTGCTGCTGCTGCTGTTCGCGTTCGGCACCCTGTTTGACTTTGGCAGCCTCGCGTGCCAGTGAGCGCATCTCGAACACCGTGTTGCCGAGTGCGCGGAATTTGTCCCACAGAGTCTGCTCTTCCTTGCGTGGCAGCATCAGGGGCGAGACGCGCTGGTTCCACTGTTTTTGGCATTCCTGCGCGACTTTCATCGCGTCGGCCAGTGCCGGCCAGGGCCGGTCATTGGCGCCGGCATCGGCGGGGCGTTCGGTCTCGGCACGAACGCGCGCGGTTTCGACATGGTCGATCAGCGCGCGCCGGCGCGCGCGTTCACGGCCACGCTCGGCGTCGAGCAGTTTGTCGATGGTTTTCACCGCTGCGTCCATGCGGACCTGCAAGGCCTTTTGCTCCTTGCGTCCCACGCCGCCGCCGTCGTACCACTGGCGTACCAGCTCGCCACGCTTGGCCGCGAGCTTGTTCCAGTCGGGGTTCTCCGTGCCCAGCGCAGTGGCGAGGGCTTCGATCTCGACCACCTTGGCTTCCTTCGCCTTGAGGATCTCGTCGCGCTCGGCAGATTTGACCGCGCGATACAGCGTGACGGTCTCATAGGCCTTGTTGGTCAGGGTGTGGAACTCGTCCCACAATTTGCGCGGCGCGCCGCCGGCCTCGAGGTCAAGCGCCTTCCAGTCATTTTGCAGTGTCTGCACTTCCGTGCGCAGCATGTCGATATTGAGCGTGAGCTCAGGCAGTTTGCGTGCACGCTCCATCAGAACGGTGCGGCGGGTACGCACCATGTCGCGCGAGAAACCTTCGAGCTTGAGCACCTCGGTCTCGACCGCGTGAAATCGTGCACGCAGGGCGGGAGCCAGCCGCTCGGCTTCACCGCGATGCAGTTTGATGGCGCCGGCAGCCTTGATCGCCGCCTTGGCCTCGCCCACAGCGAGATGGGCTTCGGTCTCGGCAATCAGTGCAATCAATGCATCCTGTGCAGCTTTGCTTTCAGCGTGACGTGCATCGCGCTGGGCGTTGCGCGTGTCTTTGGCCGTCGTGCGCGCCGCGTCCTGTGCGCCGCGTTCAGCCGCGCGTTGGGCGGCATCGGCGCCGCCGGTGTGAACGTCATAGGCGTCTTTGGCGCGCACCAGCAGGTCTTGCGGCAGTTGCGCAGCGACGATATCGGCTTCGAGTGCGGTACGCGCCTCTGCATCCAGCGGATCGAGCACGTTTATGCGCGCGATCAATTCGCGGCAAGTGAGTTCTGCTGCGCCGCGCACCAATGCGCTCTGCACCAGCTGTTCGAGCGCGTTCAGGACTTTGGCGGTGCGCTCGACAATTACCGCGGGTACGGCGGATCCATCGAGCGCGGCGAAGCGCTCAGCAAGCGCGGCATGTACCAGTGGGTCGGCTACGGTTTGTTGCGCCACCAGTGCGAGGCGGGCCGCGTCGGCTTCCCGCTCGATGGCGATCATCTGACGTTGTGCGTCCTGGCCGGCTTCGAGGCGCGTGCCGACTTCTGCGCGCAGAGTGGTAAGCGCCTCAAGAGTGTTGGTGGGAGCGGCTTCTGGGGAATTCGCCTTGGGGACATCAGTCTTCAGCGCTTCGGCCTTCAATTGATCGAAGGCGGCATCGAGTTCGATCAGGCGCGTGAGCTCAATCGTTGGCTTGTCCATCAATGCGCTGAATTGTTGCGTTAGCACAGCGGCGCGTGCGTCGATATCCGCCTGCCGGGTGAATGCCGCAATGTGCTCACGCGCAAGGCGCGACAGGCGCCGGTCCTTGTCGGCCCAGGTGTGGGCGATGTTTTCCCATGTTTCGCGCGGGGTGGCTTGCGTTGCCAGCGCTTCGGCAGCGAGCAGACGCAGCGCGGCGCGCTTGCCGGTGAGGGCGATATCCGTCAGGCGTGCGGCATCGGCGCCCTCAATCTCGGCGCGCAGCGCGGCATCCTTTTCAGCGGGCGTGAGGGCGGCGGCGGCGGGGGACGCGGCCGGCACGGGTTTGGAAATGACGGCGTCGTTGCCCAGCAGTTTGCGCAGGATGTTCATGATCGGGAGTCGAGGAGAGTTGCGACGCGCGCGTCAGATCAGGGTCAGAGGCGGCACGAGTGGTCAGTTCAGGCGCGCTTGTGCTCGGGCTTGACGGTATAAAGATACATGTGGCGGTAGCGCGTCGGCACATCGTAGACGCGGTCTGGCTCCCACCCGCTGATGGGAAAGGAATTGGCGACAACGCGGCTGCCCACCTTGAGCTCTTTCCAGAACTTGGGGCGCAAGCGCGTATTCATCTCCGGAAGCAGGTAAAGCGCGACCACAGTTGCCTCGGACATATCTGCGGTAAATAAATCCTGCTGTACGACCTTGACCTTTTCGGCCAAGGTTTCGGCCTTGATGTTGGCGAGCGCGTATTGATACAGATTGGGTTCGATCTCGAAGCCGACG
Organism: Burkholderiales bacterium; assembly: GCA_031362905.1. Taxonomy (GTDB): domain Bacteria; phylum Pseudomonadota; class Gammaproteobacteria; order Burkholderiales; family JAEUOS01; genus CANJDH01. Next base: position 14,268 of record JANLTL010000132.1, read on the forward strand.
CCGCGCGCACCGCGTTGCGCCGCGGCGATCACGATGCGCGCATCGCCACAGCCCAGGTCATAGACCACGTCACCGGCTTTGACCTGCGCGACGTCGAGCATGCGCGCCACGACGCCCAGCGGGGTTGGCTCGTAGACCACGTCGGGGCCTTTGCAGGGCGTTTGCGCGTGAGCGGGAGAATGCGTTGCCAATGCAGCACCGTAGAGCGCGATGGCGGTAGGGAGGAAGAGGCGACGGTTCATGGCGGATCGAATCTGAGTGAGGATGGAGCAATTGTACGTTGCGGCTGCGATGCGTTTGCCGACGACGGTGGATCAGCGCACAGGCGCGCGCAACGGCCGCTGCCCCATCGTTTAGAGCGCGTCTTCACTCGCCAGCCGGCGGATCGTGGTGATGGCATCGATGTCGGCTTCCACATAGGCCTGCTTGACGAACTCATCGTAGTAGGCATCACGCGGCGGCGCCCCCATCACTGCCTTGACGTCGTACTGAAAACGCACGAAGAGCTGCTCGGGTGCCGGCTCCTCAATCGTGACCGCCAGAGTGGCCGCGGGTACTTCGGGCGAGCCTTCAATCTCGTAACGTACCTGGAGGTTGTCGACGAAGCGCACGTGATCAGACACCACGAGCTTGCCGAAGGTGAGCACGCGCGAAAGGGTATCGGCGCCGCGCTCGGTGATCTCGACGCGGTCAAGCGTTTGCATGAACTCCTTGGGGTGCTCGGCGCGGCGTTTGAGGCCGCGCCATAACTGGTCGCGCGTCAGTGGATCAATCAGCGGATTGAGCGGATCGTTGATCTGGACCAGATGCTCGAATTTCATGCACGACTCCCTGCGGCGTGCAGCGCCAATGCGTGGCCTTGACCGGCAGCGTCGCAAGCGCTCGCGCATTCACACATGCGCCACCTGCGTGCTGGCCGAAAGCATGCTGATTGAACCCATCTCCAGCCCGTCGTGCTCGATGAGCATCGCCTCGCCGGCACCGGCTCCCAGCACATACAGGAGCGGAAGATAGTGTTCGGGCGTGGGGATGCAGCGTTGCGCATCTGCCCCTTGCAATTCGTAGTCAATCAAGGCCTGATCGTCGCGGTCAATCAGTGCCTGGCGCGCAAAGTCGTTGAAGCGGTGCGCCCAGTCGTAGCCATCACCGCGTGCGCCGTTGCGCGCAGTCCCGGTGTCGCGGCGTATCACCCCGAGGTTGTGCACAACATTGCCACTGCCGAAGATCAGCACCCCCTCGTCACGCAGCGGCGCAAGACGTTTGCCGAGGGCGTAGTGAAACTGTGGTGCTTGGGTGCCGTCGATCGAGAGCTGCACCACCGGAACGTCGGCGCGCGGATAGACATGCGCCAGCACCGACCAGGTGCCGTGGTCGAGCCCCCATTCCTGATCGAGCGCCACTGGGAGCGGCGCGAGCAGGTCGCGTACGCGCGCCGCCAGAGCCGGGTCGCCGGGCGCAGGGTACTGAAAGTCAAACAAGGCTTGTGGAAAGCCACCGAAATCGTGAATGGTCTTCGGTGCCTGCATCGCGGTGACGCTGGTGCCACGCGTAAACCAGTGCGCCGAAATGCAGAGGATGGCCTTGGGGCGAGGATAGTCGCGGCCTATGCGCGTCCACACCTCGGTGTTGCGGTTCTTTTCGATGGTGTTCATCGGGCTGCCGTGACCGAGGAACAGGGCGGGCATGCGGGACTGGGTCATGAAGGGAGCAATGGGCGATCAACGGGATGAATGTTACGACGGGAATCATCCTTCGATATGCGGCCAGCACGCAATCATTCAAGCAGCGTTTGCGGCGTGGCGGCGGTGGGCGTGTCCAGACGGAACGCGTGTCGGGCACACCCACAGGTGACGCCTATGGTTCATGCCTACAGGTCACCCCTACAATCGCCGCATGCCGGCCATCATCCTCGCCACCCTCAACGCACGCTATACCCACGCCTCGCTCGGCCTGCGCTATCTGCTCGCTAACATGGGTGTGCTCAAGGCCGACACGCATCTGGCCGAATTCACCATTCGCCGCCCGCCGCAGGAAATTGCCGACGCACTGCTCGCGCTCAACCCAAGCATCATCGGCTTCGGCGTTTACATCTGGAACGTGCGCCAGACCGAGGCCGTCATCACCTTACTCAAGACAGCACAGCCCAAGATCACTATTGTGCTCGGCGGCCCCGAAGTGAGCTTCGAGACCAGCCAGCAAAGCATCTGCCAACGCGCCGACCATGTCATCACTGGCTGGGGCGATGTCACCTTCCCCAAGCTGTGCAGGCAGCTGCTTGATGGTCCGCAGCCGCTAATGAAAATCCACGCCGGCGAACAGCCCGCACTCGACACCATCGCGCTGCCCTACAGTGAATTCAGTGCAGAAGACATTCGTCAACGCACGCTCTACGTTGAAGCCTCGCGCGGCTGCCCGTTCAAGTGTGAGTTCTGCCTTTCCGCACTCGACAAAACCGCCTGGCCGATCAACACGCAAACTTTTCTCGCCGAAATCGACACGCTCTACCAGCGAGGCGCACGCCGCTTCAAGTTCGTTGACCGAACCTTCAATCTCAACGTCAAAACCAGCCTCGCCATCCTCGACTTCTTCATCCAGAAGATTGAAGCCGCACCAAACGACCCGTGCTTCCTGCATTTCGAACTCGTTCCCGACCACCTGCCCGAAGCCCTCAAGGCCAGCATCGCCCACTTCCCCGCAGGCGCATTGCAATTTGAAATCGGCATCCAGACCTTCAACCCCGAAGTGCAGCAGAGCATCTCGCGCAAGCAGGACAACCGCAAAGCGGCCGACAACCTAACCTGGCTGCGCTCCCACTCGCAAGCCCACCTGCACGTCGACCTGATCGCCGGCCTGCCGGGCGAAGATCTCGCCAGCTTCGCACGCGGCTTCGATCAACTCTACGCACTGCGCCCCCACGAAATCCAGCTTGGCATCCTCAAACGCCTGCGCGGCACCCCGATCATTCGCCACACCGAAGCTTTCGGGATGCGCTACAACCCCGAACCGCCCTACAACGTGCTCGCTACCTCCGCCATCAGCGCCAGCGACATGCAGCGCGTGGAGCGCTTCGCGCGTTACTGGGACCTGGTCGCCAACTCGGGGCGTTTTGGCAGGACGCTGCCGCTGCTCATTGGCGAGGCTTCAGCATTCGCAGGCTTCATGGCATTTGCCGACTGGCTCCATGCACAGATCAGGCAAACCCATCAGATCGCGCTTGAGCGTTTATTTGACTGGGCCCATCGATACCTTGTCGAAATACGAGCACTCGACCCGTCTCAAGTCGAAGCCGCGTTGCATGGGGATTACGTACAAAGTGGCGCGAGCGGCCGCCTCGCTTCAATGCGCAAGGGCATCACGGTGGGGTCGTCCAAACCTACCGCAGCCACACCCTCCAGGCAACGGCAGCACCTCGCAGAAGCAACGTAGTGCCTTTGCAGCTGGCGCTGATCAGTCGCTCTGACTTCAAAATCGTTACATGGCATCCCGCCAGAATGCGCTCCCAGAGCCATTCTTGCCGCACAACACCCCAAAGAACCTCTACCACCAACGATTTCAGGAGAACGCGAGGGTCCGCTATCCTGTCTCGCGCAGCGCGGCCTTGCGAATCTTGCCGGCTTCGTTGAGTTCGAATTCAGTGACGTATTCGATGTGCTTGGGGGTGGCGTAGCGTCCGAGCTTGTCGCGTGCATGGTCATGCAGTGCGGCGGTGAGCGCTGCCAGCGCTGCATCATTGTTGTATTGCCCCGGCTGGTTGAGTTGGACGAAGGCCTTGGTGACGTGGCCGCGGTCGGGGTCGGGTATGGCAATCACCCCAGGCGCGACGCAGATGGGGCATCATGCACCGCCCGCAGCTGAGGCAAAATGCCATTGACGAATCGCCGTGAAATCCACTCCAGTGGCACCCACCCCAATTGGCCAGACCAGGCGAATTTCAGGTGTGTCGATCTGGCCCTCGATGAGAAACCGAGCATGATATTCCCATGGTGTAAAGCGCAGATGGTCCTAGCGGCTTTGCTTGCGTTGCTGGCAGCACCAGCCGTCACGATCGCGCAGTCCTTTCCCGCGCGCGCCGTGCGCTTGGTGGTGCCCTTCGCACCGGGTGGTGGCGCCGATATTTATGCCCGGCTGCTGGCGCAGGCGATGAGCGGCTCACTGGGCCAGAGCGTGGTGGTGGAAAACGACGGCGGTGGCGCAGGAACGATTGCCCTGGAAAAAGTGGCGCGCGCAGCGAAGGATGGGCACACGCTTCTCCTCACCACGTCGACCAGTATTTCCGCCGTGCCCAACCTCTACAAGAAGCTGCCTTACAGGGTGGAGGATTTCACGCCGGTGGCCCTGATCGGAAAATTTCCGTTTCACCTGTTCGTTCACCCCTCGGTGCCGGTGCAGGACTTTCGCGAATTTGTGGCCTACGCCAAAGCCAACCCGGGCAAGCTCAGTTACGCCACCGCCGGCCGCGGCAGCATCCCGCATCTGGTCACCGAGATGGTCAAGGCCACCATCGGGCTCGACATGTTTGATGTGGCCTACAAGGGGGCCGGCCCGGCCGTGAATGACCTGGTGGCCGGGCGTGTGCAGGTCTACATGGACGTGGCGTCGCCGGCGCTGACCCACGCGCTGGCAGGCAAACTCAAAGTGTTGGCGGTGCTCGACGAGAAGCGCGTGCCGCAGATTCCCAACGTGCCGACGCTGAGCGAGCTCGGCTACCCGGGCCTGGTGGGCTACAACCGCTATTCGCTGCTTGCACCGGCCGGCACGCCGCGTGCGGTGATCGAAACCATCAACAAGGCCGCATTGCAGGCGATGGAAGGCGGTGCCCTGCGCGAGCGTCAGGCAGCCGATGGCGCCAGCCCGGGGGCGGTGACACCGGAGCAGCTGGCCGCGCTGCTCAAAGCCGACTTCGAGATGTGGGGTGGCGTGATTCGCCGCCTTGGCATCGCGCTCGATTGAGGGGCGGCAGCGCTTCAATGGCGGACGCATTTGATTTCATCGTGGTGGGGGCCGGCACCGCCGGCTGCATCCTCGCAGCGCGGCTCTCCGAGGGCGGTCGCCATACGGTGCTGCTGCTCGAGGAGGGCGGCAAGGCGCGCAGCCTGTGGACCCGCGTGCCAGTCGGCTATTCGCGCCTGTTCTCCAATCCGCGCTACAACCGTGGCTATGCCACCTTGCCGGAAGCCGGCCTGGGCGGTCGGCGCATCGAGCAGTACGCGGGGCGCGGCATTGGCGGCACCGGCGCGATCAACGGCATGATCTACATCCGCGGGCAGGCGGCCGACTATGACGCCTGGGCTGCTGCGGGCAATGACGGCTGGAGCTGGGATGAGGTCCTACCCTGGTTTCGCCGCTCCGAGTGCAATGGCCGTGGCGCAAGTTCGCACCACGGCGCCGAGGGCCCCTGGCATGTGACGGACCCGCCGCATCGGCATCCGCTGGCCGACGCATTTGTCGACGCTGCGTGCGAGATGGGGCTGCCGCGCAATGATGACTTCAACGGCGCGGCGCAGGAAGGCGCGGGCTACTTCCAACTGAATATCCACAAGGGCGTGCGCTCATCAACCGATACGGCGTTTCTGGTGCCAGCGCGCAAGCGCCACAATCTGGCGGTGGCGACCGACGCCGTGGTCACGCGCATCCTGTTCGATGGCGCTGCGGCCTGCGGTGTGGAGTATGTGCAGGGCGGCCAGACCCGACAGGCACGCGCCCGGCTCGAGGTGGTGTTGGCGGCAGGGGCCTTCAACTCGCCGCAATTGCTGCAGGTGTCGGGCATTGGCGCTGCCGAGCACGTGCGCGCCCTGGGCGTGCCGCTGACTGCGGATCTGCCCGGCGTGGGCGCCAATTTGCAAAATCAGCCGCGCGCCTCGGTCATGTCCAGTTGCCGGCAGCCCGTGACCTTGAACGACGTCATGAAGAGTCCGTGGCGACGCATCGGCATGGGCTTGCAGTACCTGTTTTTTCGCGATGGGCCGATGGCGATTCCCACCTATGCGGGTGCATTCCTCAAGTCACGCCCTGATGTGACGACGCCCGACATCCAGGTGGCGTTCTGGACCTACAGCTGGACCCAGCGCAATGCGCGCGGCGTGGTGTTGCACCGCTCCCCCGGCTTCACCGCCAACGCGGCGCTGTTGCGCCCACGCAGTCGCGGCACGGTGCGTGCGGTGCATGCAGACATCCGGCAGGCCCCGGAGATCCACGGTCGCTTCCTTGAACACCCGGACGATGCACGCGACCTGGTCGGCGGCGTCAAGGCCATTCGCCGCATTCTGGCGCAGCCGGCCATGGCCCCCTATTTCGACCGTGAAATGACGCCCGGAAGCGGCTGCGCGGACGATGCTGCGCTGCTCGAATTCGTGCGCCACAGCGGCGGTACGGTGTACCACCATGCGGGCACCTGCCGCATGGGCAAGGACGCCCTGGCGGTGGTGGACGCGCGCCTGCGCGTACGCGGCGTGCAGCGCCTGCGCGTCGCGGATGCGTCGATCATGCCCACGCTCGTATCGGGCAACACCAATGCACCAACCGCGATGATCGCCGAGCGGGCTGCGGACTGGATGTTGTGCAGCGCGCAGGCGCATTGAGGCCGCATCCATCATGCCGAACCCTCCGTGCACGCGAAAGCGAATCTGCTTGCATCGCCCTGAAAAATGAAAACGCAGCACTTTCCCTACCTGCGCGACAAGCGCTGGAGCGCATTGTTCCTCACACTGGGGGTACGTGCTGCGGACGGCGTCACCGTCTCCGCCAAAGGTGAGTTGATCGCCACCTATGGGCGCTTCAAGGTGGCGACGACGCTCGACAACGTTGCGCATACCGAAGTGACTGGCCCGCATCGCTGGTACACCGCGGTCGGGTTGCGCCTGAGCCTGTCCGATGACGGCATCACCTTCGGCACCAACCATCGCAAGGGCTTGAGCATTGCGTTTGTGAAGAAAGTGCCGCGCGTGCTCGGTTTCAGGAAGCATTCCACCCTGTGGGTGAGTGTGGCTGACCCGGAAGGTCTGGCCAAGGCGATAGCTCAGCGCTGACGAGCGCCGGCAGCTTCGAGCATCTGCACCATGTCGCGAAAGCCGCGCGCCTTGGCCAGGGCCAGCGGTGTGTTGCCAGCGCGGTCGGTAAGGCGCGTATCGGCGCCCGCATCGAGCAGGGCGCGCAACACGGCCTGATGCCGCGCGCCGCCGTCACCGAGCACCACGGCTTCAATCAGCGCGTTCCAGTGCAGGATGTTGATGTGGTCCAGCGGTGCCCCGGCTGCGATCAGTTGCCGCACCACGCCCGGGTGGCCGTGGTGGGCGGAGGCGATCAGCGCGGTGCCGTAGTGGATGCTGGTGATGAGCTTGGCGCTAGCGCCGGCGGCCAGCAGCACGCGCAAGGTGTCGTCGTCACCGAGGATGCCGACGATAGTGACCGCGTCGTAGCGGTCGTTTTCGAAGGCGCCGAGGTCCGCCCCGCCTTTGGTGAGTGCACGGATCGCGTCGTGGCGGCGCGCGAATGCGGCGACGTGCAGCGGCGTGCGTCCATACGCATCACGCGCGTTGAGATTCGCCTTTGTTGCGATGGCGCGTTCGATGGCGGCGACATCGCCACGATGGGCCGCCGCGTGCAAGGGGCCAAATTGCGCGATCTCGGTCGCTGATGGAGAAACGGGAAACGCCGCTGCGGGCAGGCTGGTGAGAGCGAAATAGCATGCGAGCAGCGCTGCTGCCAGCCATTGGCACCCGGTTTTAGTGCCGGTTGTGGGGCCGCGGCTGCGGTCGGCGTTGGTCCTGCTTGCCGTGCGGCCGTTGGTCCAGCGACCGTTGACGAGGATGTACAAGGGTGTCTCCAGGGTGGTGCGAGTGGTGCGGGTGGTGCGGGTGGTGCGGTTGTTGAGGGCGCTGCGCTTGACGTGATCCACTGAGATGCCCGATGACCGGGATTATCTCTCTGAGGAGAACCCCACGCCGACGCCAAAGAGGCGAATTCGACGAACCCGTTTCAGATTGAGATCGTCCTGTCGAATACCGGCGCGATCAAGGCGCCAGTCAGTCTGCAATCCGCATAGGTACAAATACGGAATCCGAATCGTGAGCAGCACACGTATAAACGCATGGCTGGACCAAACAGTTGGACCAAACAGCTGGCCCAAGGCGGCGCCGTCCTGCCTACACCCTCAACCTCTATTCTGGAGTTCCGATGAAGACTGTCTCCCCTGCAACGCTCGCCACATCCACGCTGGCAGTTGCCGTCGCCCTCATTAGCCTGCCCGCCGCCGCCCAGGTTGACCCTACCCGATTCCTTGATCAATTCGAGTCTACTTTCGGTAAATTCGCGGGCTTCCGCCGTTCCGGTGCCAAAGGCGTCTGCGCGGTAGGCGAGTTCGTCGGCAGTGCAGAGGGGCGCGCGCTATCCACGGCTTCCGCCTTTGCCGGCAAGCCCGTGCCGGTGGTCGCGCGCTTCTCGGTGGGTGGCGCCAGCCCGAACGCGCCGGACAATGGTCGCTCCCAGCGCAACATGGCGCTCCAGTTCAATTTGCCGGGCGGCGAGACCTGGCAAATGGGCAACATTTCGGCCCCGGTGTTCGCCGCCGCCACGCCCGAGCAGTTTCTGGGCCGCCTCGCGTCGCTGCAGCCTGACCCTGCGACCAAGGCCGCTGATCCTGCCAAGGTGAAGGCCTTTGCCGACGCTAATCCCGATGTGCTGCTGCAGGGCAAGCATTTCGCCGGTCTGCCAGTGCCCGCCAGCTTTGCCACGGTCAATTACTGGGGCGTACATGCGTTCGCCTTCATCAACGCCAAGGGCGAGAAGCAATTCGGCAAGTGGATCTTCGAGCCGGTAGGGGGCACCAAAGGTCTGACCGACGATGAAGCCAAGGCCAAAGGCGCCACCTTCCTGATGGCCGATCTGCGCGAGCGCGCAGCGGCTGGCACTGCAGCGTTCGATTTCAACCTTGAGCTGGCGCAGCCGGGCGACAAGATCGATAGCGCCGTCACGCCGCTACCCGCAGGCCGCAAGAAAGTCACGTTGGGCCGTCTGGTGATCAAGTCGGTATCGCCCGACGCCAGCGGTGATTGCGTAGCCATTACTTACATCCCGACGGTTCTGCCCAAGGGAGTCGAGGCGTCGGCTGATCCCATGCTGGCAGCACGCGCGGCACCCTATGCTGTGGGTCTCGGCCGTCGGCTGACGGAAGGCGCCAAGCAGTAGTCCGCAATAGCGACAAGCGGTCCTGGTCAACGAGGCCGCATCAGAAGCGCGGGCTAGCCAGATCTCGAATGGCCCAATCAAACGCCACGATCATTGTGATCGTGGCGTTTGGCTTTTTTCACCGCAGGCATCCCGGCTTGATCACCGCGCCCTGAGCGCCGCGAGCGCGTGCTCGTCCATGGTTAGCGCCCGCCATGCGAGCCTGGTGGCGAAGCGAGTGGCTGCTACCAAGTCGCGACGCTCGACCGTATGCCGCAAATCGTTGCGCGTCAGCACATGGCGAACCAGGCTTGCCGATTGATTGAAACCAGCAACCAGGCGTAGTGCCGGGATGCCATGGCGTGCGAAGTTGTAATGATCCGAGTTGGGCATGGTGGGCAGGTGGGTGCCGACTGTGACACCCGCCTCGCGCGCGACCGCATCAATGAAAGGGCCGAGCCTTGGAAAATCGCTGGTGAGCGCGGTCAGTCGTGCATCCCCCGCCACCGTATCAAGATTGATGTTGAGCGCGATGGCGTCGCGCCGTGCCGGCGCCATGTGGTCCAGATATTGTTTTGATCCGGCAAGCGCCCATTCCTCGGCGCTGAACAGGCATAAGCGCACGCCGCGTGCACAGAGCGCGGCATGGGGGGCGAGGGCGCGCACCACGGCCAGGGCAGCGGCGACACCGGTCGCGTTATCCATGGCGCTTTCGCCGAGCGCATGGCCATCGAGGTGCGCTGACACCACGATCCATTGATCAGTGCGGCCGGGCAGGTCGAGGGCAATCAGGTCGGTGCTGCTGTTGCAATCATCGCCCTGCACCAGTAGTCGTACTCGCGCGTGTGCGCTACCACGCATGGCGAGCCGGGCGGCAGACTCGAAATCAGTGGCAACCGCCGGAATGCCGGCGCCGCCGGCACGCCCGGACGAGCCGCTGACCGGCCCTTCACCCGGTGCAGGATGGGCAATGATGAAGCCGATGGCTCCGGCCTCCATCGCCCAGGCAAGCTTGCGACGCCGGTGGATCGTCTCGGTGCCGAACATGTACTCGTGCCTGACCAGGGCGATGCGGCCTTTGAGTGCACTTGCACAGCGCGCGAAATCGGCTTCGCTGCCGCGTCCCAGGTCGCATATCTCGCCATTCAAGCCGTCGGGCGACGTTGATTGCGATCCGAGCAAGGCGTGACACGCGAGCGCAGTGCCGTCCTCGAGCGACAGCGACGCGCGCTCAAGCTGCCAGCCCTGGTACTCGATGCGCTCGGTGTAGGCGCTGCTGTGGATCGAGGCGACGCGATCGCGTGCGAAGTGCAGCGCTCGGGCTTCGCTTGCACTTCCTGCCTGTCGGCCGCCGCAATCGCATAAGGCGTTGAAGTCTTCCCACAACTGCCCGTCGGCTTCGAGGGACGCCAGTACGCCGTCGAGGTCCATGTCAGGCCAGGTTACTCGGCCTTGATGCCGGCGTCACGCACCACCTTGGCCCAGCGCACCAGATCAGACTCGATCAGCGAGCGAAACTCGGCCGGCGTGTTGGTGCGCGGTTCGAGCGAGAAGGCTGTAAAGCGCTCGCGCACTTCGGCTGAGGCCAGGGCCTTCGCAATTTCACTATGCAGGCGCTCGACCACCGGCGCCGGGGTACGCGCTGGCGCCATCACTCCCCACCAGTGCTCGAACACCAGCCCGGGCACGCCACTTTCTTCAAACGTGGGCACGTCCGGAAAGGCGGCGAGGCGCCGTGGACTGGTGACGGCAAGAACGCGCAGGCGGCCCGCCTTCACCAGCGGCGCTGCGGTGGCCATTGATGTGAAGGTCAGCGGCACCTGGCCAGCGGCAACATCAGCGATCGCCGGGCCGGCGCCCTTGTAGGGAACATGCACCAGCCGGATGCCTGCGCCGGCTTGCAGAAGTTCCGCCACCAGATGAGTGGTGGCGCCGTTGCCGCCGGAGGCAATCGCGAGCGTGCCCGGCCGCGCCTTGGCCATTGCGACCACTTCTGCCAGGCTCTTCGCATCGAACCCGGGGTGCGCGAACAAAAACATCGGCGAGACGCCAATCAGCGTGATCGGCGCAAAGTCCTTTACCGGGTCATACGGCACCTTGGCGTTGATGCTCGGGTTGATGGTGTGCGGCATGTCCGACAGAATGATGGTGTAGCCATCCGGGCTCGCCTTGGCTGCCGCATCGGTGCCCACCATGCTGCCTGCGCCGGGGCGGTTGTCGATCAGGAATGGTTGACCGAGCGTGTCGCCCATTTTCTTGCCGAGCGTACGCGCCAGTACGTCGGAACTCCCGCCCGGCGCGTAGGGCACGATGAAGCGAATCGGGCGGGCCGGGTAGTCAACCGCCTGTGCGAGGCAGGTGTGGGCAAGCAACATCGACAACAAGGCAAGGATGAGGCGTGACATCAGACCAGTCTCCTGCGGCAACTCGACGAGCTAGTGTATTCGAAGCAAGCGTGCGCCTGCTTCTCTCTTGGGTGCCAAGGGTGAGAACAAACCGGTAGACTCGCACACACACGCTCGCACCCACGCGCAATCGCAAAGGGTGCCGGCACGAAATAAAACACTTGCGAGGAGAGAACCATGGCCATCTATGAACTGCGTACCTATGCGGTAGCCGTCGGCAAAATGGCCGAGGTGGTCGATCTCTACAAGATGGCTGGCTGGCCGGCGCTGTCAAAACATCCGAACAAGCTGGTAGGCTATTTCACCGGTGACATCGGCGCGCTCAACCAGTTGATCCACCTGTGGAAGTTTGACGATGACGCAGACCGGCGCGCGTTCTGGGCCGGGATTTATGCCGACCCGGTCTGGATGGCGTTTGTCGGCAAGCTGCGGCCGATGCTGACACTGCAGGAAAACAAACTGATGATGGCCGCCCCCTGGGGACCGCATCCTTGAACCGGCAGGACTGGGACAGGATTCACGCACCGGCTATGATGGGTGTGGGTGCAACAACATGGGGGGGGCGACATGCGTGACAAGAACCAGCCGATGCAGCGTCGTAAGCTTGCACTGTTGGCAGCGGCGGGCGCGTTTTGGACCTTGCCGCTGTTTCCCACCGGGGCGCAGGCGCAGGCTTACCCGTCGAAAACCGTGCGCTTGATGGTGCCCTACGCACCCGCCGGCGGCACCGACATCCTGGCGCGCCTGTTTGCGCAAAAGCTCACCGAATCCTGGGGCCAGTCGGTAGTGGTCGAGAACCGGCCGGGGGCGGACGGCGTGATCGGCTCGGAGGTCATCATGGCGGCACCGCCAGATGGCCACCATCTGATGCTGGTGGTGGCGGCCCATGTCATCAACCCGTTTGTCAAGACGCGCATGCCGTTTGATGTGATCAAGGACTTCACGCCGGTGACACTGGTATCGGCCTCGCCGTGGGTGGTGGTGGTCAACCCGTCGGTCGCCGCCACCAGCGTTCGCGAACTGATCGCGTTGGCCAAGTCGCAGCCGGGCAAGCTCACCTTCGGCAGTTCGGAGCCCTCGTCGCGCCTTGCCGGCGAACAATTCAAGGTGCAGGCCGGCGTGGATCTGCTGCATATCCCCTACAAGGGTGGCTCGCAGATCATGGCCGACTTGCTGGGCGGGCATATCCAGGTCGGATTTACCAGCGTGCTCACCGTGCTGCAGCACTACAAGAGTGGCAAGCTGCGTGTGCTCGGTGTGGGTGGCAAGAATCGGTCGCCGTCGATGCCTGACATTCCGACCGTGATCGAGGGTGGCCTGCCCGGTTACGAGACTTCCGCCTGGTATGGCCTGTTTGCCCCTCCCGGCACGCCGCCTGACATTGCACTCAAGATACAGCGCGAGATTGCGCGCATTGCAAACCTGCCTGAGGTGCGCGAGCGCCTCACGCAACTGGGTGCCGAGCCGGTGGCCAATACCCCCGAAGAATTCGCGGCGTTCACCCGTGCCGAGTATGCGAAGTATGAAAAGCTGGTCAGGCAGGCCGGTATGAAGCAGGAATAAGGATCAAGCAATGGCCCCGCCAAAAATTCCCCTGCAGACGGCTCCCGAACTGGAGATTGCCACATGGTTGAACACGCCGGTGCCGCTCAGCCTGGCCGGGTTGCGCGGTCGGGTGGTGGTGCTGCATACCTTCCAGATGCTGTGCCCGGGCTGTGTGTTGCACGGCGTGCCGCAGGCACAGCGCATCCATGATTTGTTCGCACACGATGAGGTGCAGGTGATTGGTGTGCATACCGTGTTCGAGCATCACGAGGCGATGCGCGAGGCCAGCCTCAAGGCGTTCTTGCACGAGTTCCGGGTGACGTTTCCGGTCGGGATAGACCGGCATGCAGAAAATGAGGCGACGCCATTGACGATGGCGCGCTATGCGCTGCGCGGCACGCCCAGCCTGGTGTTGATTGATCGTGCGGGCCGGATCCGTGCGCAGCAGTTCGGACAGGTCGATGACATGGCGGTCGGTGCGCAGATCGCCCAACTGGTGGCGCAGGAGGGGTGAACCCGTGGGGTCCGGTGGATGTCGGTGCAGCAGGCAGCGCGGGTCTTCGCCGAAAAAGCGCAATGCATCAATCCGCGAAGAGGCGCATGGATAAACGATCTTTGGCGGTATCGGCCTGAGAATGGCTCCCACCAAGGGTTTTAGAGACGCGAATAACAGTGGCACAATGAATCCACAATAACGATCAGGAGACAAGAACATGGCATCTGGCCCGCTTCGCTTTCTGGGTATCGGCGCCGCGCTTTGCGCGCTGGCGTTTTCCGCGCTGGCACA
>JANLTL010000145.1:0-2224 GCA_031362905.1 Burkholderiales bacterium
CGCCCCGAAGTTGCGGTGATCATTCTATTGCTGCAGCCGGCGATGTCGGCGGTCGCGCAGTGGCTGTTGCGCGGCATTCACCCCGCCCCGTTCACGCTTGCCTGTCTGTGCTGCGCTTTCGGTGGTGTGGTGACCGCGGTGACGCGCGGCGGCGACGCCTTGAATTTTACGGTCGGCATGGGTACACAGGAAATGATCGGCAACGGCATGGTGTTCCTCGGGGCCGTCGGGGTGCGATTCAAAGTGATGTGTTCAGGGTCAAGCCGGGTAGCGATAGTCAGTTGCCCAGTAGCTGCGCCATTCTTCGTTGGCACGGCAGACACGCAAGGCCAGCATATTCTCGGCATTAGCGGCGAGCCACCAAGAGCCAGGCAACTTCAAGCGTTTTTGGATCAGATAGCGATGGGCGCTCTCAATCTCGCCAGAGCCAATCGGTAGATTCATACGGATGGCCCCTTCATAGTCCAGTTGGTCTTGGCGCTGACTCAGGTAGCGATGGCATCGCCGCACGGGGGCGTCTTCATCGGGCGTTTGTTGCGGCTCCAAGTGTCCCGACAGGTCATCAAGCAGCAACTCCAGGCCGCGGGTCTTGAGCCGGTCTTTTTGCCGGGCACGCCAAGCTTGTTGCGCTGCGGGATCGGTTTCCATCGCAAGGGCCGCAGCGGCAAGGTAGTCGCAGACATGGTAGAAGTCCAGCAAATAGCTGCCTTGACTGCCAAAGCGCTGTTTGACCTGATGGGCGATCCACAGCGCGCCGTCACCGACCCCGTGGGCACGGTGGCCTTTGCCAAATCCGGCACGCTTGGCGCAGGCGCGCAGTTGCTTGCCTGCCGTGTCTACATCGCCCATCAAGGTGGCCGCGTAGCTGATCTCTTTGCTGCCCTGGACATGGGCCAGGCTGACCTTGGCTTCTTGCCACTGCACGCTTTTGCCTTTGCGCCGGTCACCCTGGGACGCGTCGTTGCGTACCGTGGGCACCATGGTGCCGTCCATCTCAACGATGAAGGTTTGTTGCGCTGCAACCTTCTTGGGCAGTCCTTGCGGCCGGCCTTTGCTGCGCCTCTGGATTTCTTGGGCGTGGCGCAGGGTGATGCGTTGAATTGTGCTTTCGGCAATGATGATTCCGTAGTGTTCGACCAGCTTGTCCATGACTTGGGCGTAGGGCAGGTCTGCCCCCAAATCGGTGAGCGCGCGCTGCAGGCGCCGTGAGCAGCCTCTGGCTTTGACGCCTGCACTTTGGGCAAACGGGCGGATGCGCCGGCTGCCGCTGCGGTACTGGGGTTCTTGCACGCTTATGTCGCCAAACGTGGTGTGCCAGCAGAGTTCTTTTTACCTTCCCGGTGTGCCCGTCCGGTGTGGCGCACGTCTTGTTCGGTTTGCTGCACTTGGCTCTGCGCCCAGGTTTGCATCACCTCCTGACCCAATCCCCTGATCTCTTCGACCAGCCGGTCTTCGGCATCATCGGCTCGCTTGAGATCCCCGGCTGCGTCGTTTGCGACCGCGAGCAGAGCTGCAATCCGGCTTCTGATTTGCGGGTGCTCCCGCAGTCCGCGCAGGATTTCTTCGTCGCTTACCTGGTTTGTCTCCATTTCGCGCTCTCCTTGGGGTTATGGCATCTCCGTACTCTACGACACATCACTTTGAATCGCACCCCTTTGGGACCAACTGGTGGTGATCTTCATGGCGCAAACGCCCGGGCCGATCCGCTGGCATTACCGCTATGTGGCGAACGCGATCGTCAATCAGGCGATTGTCAAATAGGATACATCGCCATCGCTGAAACGCGCTCCCACCAAGGCTTTAAAGCACATGATGAGCTGCTGATCCGCAACCACCAATGGTTTCCGCCTGGTGGTCTGCGGCAATTTACGCAAATCCCACACGCAATTGACCCGCACCGCCCATTGCAATAGTCGCTGCGGTGGCGGCGAAATTCAAAATTCCATGTCGGTTATGGAACCTAAGTTGCCATAGCGATGTCGGATATGGCATCGGCAGACTTCCGTCCGATGACACGACTCAATCATCTCCGACCAGCCTGGGAGCGCGCGAGTCACCCATTGCCGCACCAGTAGCGGCGGGAAAACGTGATCGACCAGGTGCGCCGCTGTTTCGGCCATGCGCCGGGTGTTGCACGAGGGGCACACGCCACGGCACTTGCAGGAGTAGGCGATCAGGAAATCGTGCTGGCACTCGTCGCAGTAGGCGCGGGCGAATCCATGCG
>JANLTL010000171.1:0-4260 GCA_031362905.1 Burkholderiales bacterium
CCGTTTCGGCCACCGGCACCGCCAGCGGCGCCAGCGCCGGATTGGCCAGCAGGCGCAAATAGCCCCACAGTTGCAGCCCCAGGCGCACCAGCAGCACCAGCAGCATCAGCGGCACCACCAGCTTCGCCGGCCACAGCGGCAGCTTGATGTCCATCGACGAGTCGCCCTTGGACCAGGCGTTGTAGAAGTTGTCCCAGGTGCCAACCATCAGCAGCATGGTCACCGCGATGGCCACCAGAGTCGCAAGCGTCTCGAAGAACCAGGCGAGACGGCCGCGCATGCTCGCGAGCACGATTTCCATGCGAATGTGGCCGCCGACGCGCTGGCAGTAGGCCAGCCCCAGCATGCCGTAGAACACCGCCACGAACTGAACATAGTCGATGTAGCCGTGGATCGCAAAGCGTGGAATCTCCGGCATCAGTGCGTGCAGCCCGCTGAAGGCGCTGCGGCCCAGGATCTGTACGATGCCCAGCGCCATCACGCCAAAAATGGCGACCGCAGCCGTCAGGTTGAGGGCGTCCTCCACCTTGGCGAACCACCAGTCGGCATCCGCGAGCAAGGGCGCGCACGCGGGTGGACGCGGGGAAGCTGCTGCAGATTCGGAGAGGCTCGCCATCGCGCCGCTGGGGATCCGGCGCGCCTATTTCTTCTGCGCCTTGGCCGAGGTATCGACGATCAGTTGCAGGAGTTCCTTGGCTGGAACGCCCTTGGCACTCGCCTCGGCCACCCATTTATCCCACACCGGCTGCCCGCCGAGCTTGCGGAACTCGGCCAGTTCCGCCGGCGTATAGGTGATGAAGGTGAGCTTGCGCTTGAGCAGCGGATAGTTCTTTTCGTCGGCTTGGCGGTAGGCGCCAATCAGGGCGTCGCGCACCCGCGGCCGCAACTCGGTCAGCAATTTCTGGTATTGCGGCGGCAGCTGCACCCAGGCGTTCTTGTTGATCAGGGTAGGGCACGCTACCGTGCCAGGCGCAAGATTGGCGGTGTACCAGCTGCCGATTTCGTAGGTCTTGAATGAGACATGCGCGTAGGTGGTGGGGAAGGAGACGGCATCTACCGTGCCGCGCTCCATCGAGGTGTACACCTCGGTGGACGGCACCGAGGTCGGCACCGCACCCAGGTTCTTCATCGCCTCACCCAGGCCGCCCAAGGCACGCACCCGCATGCCCTTGAAATCGGCGAGCGTCTTGGGTGCGGTGCCCCGTCCGACGAGTTCATACTGCGGCAGCAGGTTGGCCGAATAGGGGATCGCGTTCCACTTGGCGAGTTCCTGCAGGACGTACGGGTGCGCGTGGAAGGCGTCATGCACCGCCCACTGGGTCTCGAGGTCGGGCAGCGGCAGGAACGGCAGATCCAGCGCGCCATAGGCCGGCGTCTTGTCCGGATGGTAGGAAGAGCAAATCATGCTGGCCTGCAGGCCACCGGCATTGAGGATATCGAGCAATTCGCGCTCGCCGCCGAAGGTGCCGTAGCCGATGGTGATGTTGAACTTGCCGCCGGTGCGCTCGCCGGCCTGCCTGGCCAGCAACTCGATGCCTGCGGTCACCGCGCGCGGTTTGCCCCAGGTGGCAAGTTTCCATTCAACCTTGGGACCGTCAACCGCCTGCGCCCAGACTGCCGGCGCTGCCAGCGGCAACATCAGTGACGCGAGGGCGAAACGTAGATTGCGCATGCTCATCTCCTTTGGTTTATCCGTACCAACTTGACTACGCTGATTTGAATCCGTATTTGAATCCGCATTTATCCACACCGATGCGCGGGCCGTGCGGCGCACTTGTTGATACTACTCCGACTACTCCGCCAGGGTCGGTTACGGTGCGCCCCGTGATCGCAGGGCGCATTCATGCCGGCACACACCTGGCGCGGCCATGCGAGAGTACCGTGACGTCGCGCGCCGGCACGCGTGCGCGAAACGCCACTTCGTCGCCCACGTTCCAGCATTCAAGCCGGATCAGGTCGCCCGGATAAGCCGGCGCCGAAAAGCGCGCACTGATCGATTTCAGGCGCGCCGCATCGTAGCCACAAAAGCCTTTCACCAGCCCATGACAGGCCACGCCGTAGGTCGCGAGGCCATGCAGGATGGGACGCGCAAAGTCCGCTTTGGCGGCAACATCAGGGTCAGCGTGCAGGGGATTGAAGTCGCCCGAGAGCCGGTAAATGAGTGCCGCTTCCGGACGCGTCTGAAAGTCGAGCACCAACTCCGGCGCACGCTCGGGCGTAGCTTGCGGCGCCGCCGCCGGTTCATCGCCACCGCCGCTCACGGAAAAGCCGCCGTCACCGCGACAGAACACCACCGATTCGCAGGTTGCCAGCAAGGCCCCGGAGGCAGCGTCGGCAAGGTTTTTCTCGACGTGAACCAGTGCCCCCTTGCCGGCGCCCTTGTCGACGACCCGCGTGACGCGGCTTTTCCCGATCAGCGTGCCGGCGGCCGGCAGCTCCTGGTGCAGGGTGATGGATTGTTCGCCGTGCACGAGGCGCACGTAGTCGATGCCGACGCCGGGGTGGTCGCGCATCCAGAAGCCCGGCGAGCCCAGCACCGCGGCCATGCTCGGCAAAACGCGCAGGTCTTTTTCGAGCACGTAGCGCAGTTCATCACGGTCAAGCGGATCTTGCGCCATGCCCACGCCGAGCGCGTAAAGCATGACGTCACGGGCAGTGTAGGTGTGGCGGATCTCGGCAGATTGCCAGTGACGCACCTTTGCATAGTCAAGCACGAATATGCTCCGTCAGATCCTGGCCGCGCCTGGAGGGCCGGGTGAACTTCACTTCTGCAAGCCATCTGGCCGGGCGCTACACGTGCGATGGCGATTTCGATTGCACCGGGTTGCACCTCGTTGCGCCGTATTGCACCAATCGTCAACTCACTATACCATAGGTTTTCGAACACTATACCAATATGCGCACACCCCTTCCTGAACCTAAACAGCGCTCGATCGAAGCGCGCAGCGGGCCGCAATCGGTCGGCCGGATCTTCACGATCCTCGATTCCATCGCCGGCGCGCGCACTGGCGCCACGCTCTCCGAGCTGGCGCGGCTGACTGACGCCCCCAAGACCAGCCTGGTCGGATTGCTCGCGGGCCTGACTGCAGAAGGCTGTCTGGAGCGCGACGAGGCCGGGCGCTATGCCCTTGGCCCGCGCATTCATGCGCTGGCGATGCAGGCGATGGCCGGGCGCGAACTGGCCGCGCTGGTGCGGCCGGTCCTGGCCAGGCTGGTCGAGGCCACTGGCGAAACTGCCGTGCTCGGTGCATTGGCGCCCGACGCCGATCTGGCGATCTATCTGGACAAGGTTGAAAGTGCAAACTCGATTCGCTATGCGGTGAGCGTGGGGGAGCGACGTGACCTGTATTGCACCGCAATGGGCAAGGTGCTACTGGCCCACTTCGAGCCCGCGCGACTGAAGAACTACCTGAAGTCGACCCCGCGCCAGAAATTCACCCCCAACACCATCACCAGCGCCACCGATCTGCTGGCCGAGCTTTCGCGTATTCGCAAAGACGGCATCGCGCGCAGCAACGGAGAGCGGGTAGCCGCCGCCAGTGCGTTGGCGGCGCCGGTGTTCGCGGGCAACGGCGCAGTGGTTGCCGCCTTGCTGATCGCCGGGCCAACCGAGCGCATGCGGGCCAACCTGAGGATCAATGAGCGGCATCTGTTGCACGCAGCCGATGCATGCACGCGCCTGGCCGGCGGCAGTGCGACGCTCAGGCACCGCCCTTGAGTCTGGCGCAGGCGACCGGCAGCCACGCGCCGGCCCGTTGTCTGGCATGATGCGCGCCACCATGCAATCCATACGCCTCAATCCGCTCGACGCCGCCTGGTTGTTCACCGAGTCGCGCGCCACCCCCAACCACGTCGGCGGCTTGCTGCAGTTCCACCTGCCAACCGCCGCGCCCCAGGACTTCATGCGCCGCCTGATGACCGAGTTTCGCGGCCATCGCGAGTTCGTCGCCCCCTGGAACCGGCGCCTGAAGTACGCCTTCAACAAGAATCCGGTACCGGTCTGGATCGAGGACGACGACATCGACCTCGAATACCACGTTCGGCATGCCGCCCTGCCGTGGCCGGGCGGCGAGCGCGAACTGGGCGAACTGGTGGCGCGGCTGCAAAGCACAGCGCTTGACTTGAGCCGACCGCCCTGGGAGTGCACCCTCATCGAGGGCCTGGCGGGCGATCGCTTTGCGCTCTTCATCAAAATGCATCATTCATTGATCGATGGCGTAAGCGGAATGAAGCTGTTGCAGCGGGCCATGGCCGCCGATG
>JANLTL010000222.1:0-4662 GCA_031362905.1 Burkholderiales bacterium
GCGGAATTGGTAGACGCACTAGGTTCAGGTCCTAGCGGTGGAAACACTGTGGAGGTTCGAGTCCTCTTCTGGGCACCATTCGTGAAAACCCGCTTCGGCGGGTTTTTTCATTGTCGCGCTGGGCAATCCGAGCGCCGCGGCGCCATTGTCGGGCCGGCCTGCAATCCTGGCTATTGTCCCATCTGCAGCTCTATGCAACGCGCGCCGCCAGTTCTTCAGGCCGCATTTTGTCGTAGACCTCAAATGGTTGATGGATCCACGGATTGTTTGGCAGGTCATCGGCCCAGTAATCGGGCGTGAATACCGAGCAACCTTTCTTCCAGATGACGGCTGTCTTGACGGTCTTGATGCCGGGATAACGATGCCGCAGGTGCTCGACCACCACCTGCATGGTCTTGCCCGAATCAACCAGATCATCGACCAGGAGAATGGTTTCTCCGAGGCGCTCGTTGACCTTGGCCATATGCTGGCCGATGGTTAATTCTCCCTGCGACTCTTCGGTCTTGTCGGCATTGGCAAAATATGACTGTGTCGCCAGCACGGCTAGTGGTTGATTGAAAATGCGCGAGAGCGTGTCGCCGACGCGCAAGCCACCGCGTGCAAGCGCGATGATTTGGTCAAAGCGGTAATCCGACGCCTGCACCTTGGCGGCCATTCTCTCAATGGCATGGTGGTAGTCATCCCAGGAAATGTAGAGGTCGGCCATGATGATTGCGTTTGGAATGATTGCTTATTTGAAAGGATGCGAAAGCACGATGGTTTCGTCGCGGTCGGGCCCGGTCGAAACCAAGGCAATATTTGCGCCGCAGGCCTGCTCCATGCGTCGCAGGTAGTTCTGCGCGTTGACGGGCAGCCTGGCGAACTCGCTAATGCCTGCGGTGCTCTCTGACCATCCAGGCATTTCTTCGTAGACCGGCACACAGGCTGCAGCACCGTCCGCGCCCGTGGGCAACAAATCACAGGTCGTGCCGGTTTCCCCAATACGATAGCTGGTTGCCAACTTTACGGTAGGCAAGCCGTCGAGGACATCGAGCTTGGTGATGCACAGGCCACTAATGCCGTTGATCTGAATCGAGCGCTTCAGTGCCGGCACGTCAAACCAGCCGCAACGGCGCGGCCGCCCGGTGACGGATCCAAATTCGTTACCCTTCTTGCGCAGATACTCGCCGGTGTCGTCTTCAAGTTCGGTAGGAAACGGCCCCGAGCCCACGCGCGTGGCATAGGCCTTTGTGATGCCGAGCACGTAGTGCAGTTGCCCTGGCCCCACGCCCGCGCCGGCGGCTGCCGCACCCGCCACACAATTGCTCGACGTAACGAAAGGATAAGTGCCGTGGTCGACGTCAAGCAGCGTTCCCTGTGCGCCTTCGAACAGCAGGCTTTTGCCGGCCGCCATTTCGCGATACAACTCGTGAGAGACATCGGCCACCATGGGTTTGAGGCGCGCAGCGAATCCCAACGCCTGCTCTAGCACCTGCTTGTAATCAACCGGTGGAGCCTTGAGGTAATTGACCAGAACGAAGTTGTGATAGTCCATTGTCTCGGCGAGCTTGGCAGCAAAGCGCTCCGCGTTGAACAAATCGATCACCTTGAGCGCGCGCCGCGCTACTTTGTCTTCGTATGCCGGGCCAATGCCACGTCCGGTCGTGCCAATCTTGGCCGCCCCCTTGGCGGTCTCACGCGCCTGATCGAGCGCCACGTGATACGGCAGGATCAGCGTGCACGACTGCGAAACGCGCAAGCGCTTTGACACCGGCACGCCGGCCGCTTCGAGTTCGTCAATCTCCTTGAACAGCGCTTCGGGTGATAGAACCACGCCGTTACCGATGTAACAGGCCACGTCAGGGCGCAGCATGCCTGAAGGAATCAGCCGCAGGATGGTCTTTTTGCCACCGATGACGAGAGTATGCCCCGCATTGTGGCCACCCTGAAAACGCACCACGCCCTGGGCGTGATCGGTCAGCCAGTCGACTACTTTGCCTTTGCCTTCGTCACCCCATTGGGTGCCGACGACCACTACGTTTTTTGCCATGTCGATGCTTTCTGACGGAAATTGAGCTCAGGAAAGGGATGTCACAGTCCATACACCTGCGCGCAGTACCAGTTCGCGGTTGCACGGGGGCTGCCACGAACCTTTGTCATGCCCAGGTAAATCGGGAACAACCACTTCGCCTGCGGCGCGCAAAGCGGCCACCCTGGCACGCAGGGGTTCGCTCTCATCAAGCGGTGCGAGGATGGCGCCGGGGTGTGGCTGCGCTGCGGCCACTGCCGCGAGTTCTTTCAGGTCGAGCGAAAAACCGGTCGCGGGCCGGGCACGGCCAAACGATTTGCCGACTTCGTCGTAGCGACCGCCGCGCGCAATCGCATTGGGCAAGGTCTCGACATAGGCCGCAAACACTACCCCACTGTGATACTGGTAGCCACGCAACTCTGCCAGATCAATACTGACCTGCGCGCCGCGCATTTGTGCGATCAACGTGCGCAACTCCGCCAAGGCGGCGCCGATACGTGCGTCGGCCGGCAAGTCCCGCTCTGCCTGCGCCAACACCTCTGCCCCGCCATACAAGCGTGGCAGTAATAGAAAAGCGTCACGCAGCGCTGGCGCCATGCCTGTCAATGCACCCCGCAGTGCGGGGATGTCCTTGGCCTGAATACGAGCAAACAATTCCTCCGCCCGCGCCTCGTCCAGATTTGCCAGTTCGGCCAACGCCCGGAACACGCCGACGTGGCCGACATCAAAGCGCACTTTCGTCAAACCAGCCAATCCGAGCACGTACAGCAACAGATTCTGGATTTCGACATCCGCCTCGATTCCTGCATGGCCGTAGATTTCTGCGCCAATTTGCAAGGGCTCGCGAGTGGCGTTCAAGCCTTGCGGCAACGCATGCAGTACCGGGCCGCAGTAGGCAAGACGCGTCACGCCCTCGCGATTGAGCAGGTGCGCATCGATGCGCGCCGCCTGCGGCGTGGTATCGGCGCGCAGACCCATGCTGCGCCCGGACAATTGGTCTACCAACTTGAAGGTGCGCAGATCCATGTCATGACCGGTGCCGGTCATCAGCGAATCGAGGTACTCCAGCAATGGCGGCATGACCAATTCGTAGCCATGCACGCGAAACGCGTCAAGCAGCAGCCGGCGCAATTGCTCAACACGGCGCGCCTCCTGCGGCAGCACGTCGGCAATGTACTCAGGTAGTGCCCAGCGCGTCATCCCGGTCTCTTAATCGAGCAATAGCAGGAGACAGCCACCCATCGTGGCTGCCATGCCGACGAAACGGATCTGTCCGTCATTCATTTCCAGCACACGACGGAAGGTCTCTCGCCAGGCGCCCGGTGCAATCAAGGGTAGAACGCCCTCAAGCACGAGCAGCAGCCCAAAAGCAGTCAGGAGGGAAGACATTACGTCAGGGACGGCTCGAGGCAATGCGGGATGCGCAGCCGCCAGCTTATTTTTTCTTCAGCCCGGCGCCGCCGCCGGAGGCCTTCAAATACTTGAAGAACTCCGAACTTGGATCGACCACGATCACGTCATTGCGGCTGCGAAAACTGTTGCGGTAAGCCTCAAGGCTACGGTAGAAATTGTAGAACTCGGGATTTTGGCCAAACGCCTGCGCGTAGATTGCAGACGCCTTGCCGTCGCCCTCACCCTGAATGCGCTGTGCGTCACGGTAGGCTTCAGCGATGATCACCGAGCGCTGGCGGTCGGCATCCGCTCGAATTTTCTCACCGTCGGCGGCACCCGTTGATCGCAGTTCATTGGCCACACGCTTGCGCTCAGACTCCATGCGCTTGAATACAGAGTCCTTGATTTCGTCGGAAAACTCGACACGCTTGAGACGAACGTCCACCACTTCCACGCCAATCTTCTTGGTATCGTCATTGACCTTGGTGCGAATATCCTGCATGACGCGGTCGCGCACGCCGGACACCATTTCGTTCACCGTACGTTTGCCGATCTCGTTGTTGAGAGCATCCTTGAGCGACTGCTGGATGCGGTAGACCGCATCGGCTTCACGCCCCTGCACGCTGACGTAGTACAGCTTGGGATCCGAAATGCGCCACTTGATGAACGAATCGACGACCAGATTTTTCTTCTCCGAGGTAATGAAACGGTCGGAGTCGGGGGTGTCGATGGTGAGAATCCGCTTGTCGTAATAGGCGACGTTCTGGAATGGCGGCGGCAGCTTGAACTTGAGGCCAGGCTCGGTGACGACTTCCTTGACTTCACCCAGAGCAAAAATGATCGCGTACTGACGCTGATCAACGACAAATAGCATGCTCGACGCCAGCATGGCAACGAACAGGGAAACAAAAAGGGCTGAGACGAGGCGATTCATCAACGTGCCTCCCGCTCACGCGAACGTCCGCTATCGCGGGAGCGCGCATCTACTGAGGTGGGCGGTGACGGATCAACGCTCGGGCGCGCGACCGGCGGCGGTTCACCCGCTGACGCCGCTGCACCCGCAGCAGCCGTCCCGATCAATTTTTCAAGCGGCAGATAAAGCATTTGATTGCCCGCCTTGGCATCGATCATGATTTTCGATGTGTTGGAAAACACTTGCTGCATGGTTTCCAGATACATGCGGTCACGTGTCACCTGCGGCGCCCTGTTGTATTCGGTGAGCACGGTCTTGAAGCGACTGGCCTCACCTTCGGCGGAAACGA
>JANLTL010000233.1:0-2326 GCA_031362905.1 Burkholderiales bacterium
CGATCTGCAACACCACCGGCATCGCATCCTCCGCCATCTTGCTGGCGGTAGGCGAAGTCTGGAAAACATACTTGTATCCGCGCGCGGTAATCTGGTCCGAATAGGACAAGGTCAACCACGGCACCTGGGCGCGTTCGGTCACTTCGGTAACGCCCAGGGTGAACGAGCTGACAAACGATCCGGTGCCGCCCACCAGATCCGGATCTTGCGAGAGCAGGCGCTGCGCGGCGTTCTTGGCTTTCTCGGCGGAATCGCCAACGTCGGCCACCACCAGCTTGAGCTTGGCACCGCCCAGCGCCTTGACTCCGCCAGCGGCGTTGATGTCATCCACGGCCATCTGGGCACCCTTCAGATGCAACTCGCCATTGCGCGCCCACGGGCCCGACAACGGCACAGCGACCGCCACCTTGACCTCTTTAGCTTCCTTGGCCTGGGCCCATGCCGGTCCGCCGGACCAAGGTGCGGCCGCCGTCAACAACAGCGCGGCCAATGCCGGCAGGCGGCCAGGCCGCGGCACTGACGCGCCCAAAGTAGTCTTCATTATGCTCTGCTCCTCCCCATCGATTTGTTAGTCATAGCGCGGCCGAGCCGCAAGTTCAGGCGCATTTTATCTTTTCACGCCCCGAGATAGGCCTGTTTTACCCGACTGTCAGAGAGTAACAACTCCCGCCCGCCGGCCAGGGCAACGCGCCCCGATTCCAATACGTAGCCATGATCGCAAGCCGACAGCGCTTCGCCTACCCGCTGTTCGACCAGCAACACGGCAATCCCCTCATCCTTGTGTATCTTCTCTACAGTCTCGAAAATCTGGTCGGCGATCTTCGGTGCCAGTCCCATCGAGGGTTCGTCAAGCATCAGCAAGCGTGGGCGGGAAGCCAGGCCGCGCGCGATCGCGACCATTTGTTGTTCACCGCCCGACAAGGTGCCGGCGTATTGATGCTGCCGTTGCGCAAGATGCGGGAACAACTCGAGCAGATGTTTGCAGGTCGCCGGCCAGGCCCGACGCGCAGCAGCCGTCTGCGCCCCCATGCGCAGGTTTTCCAAGACCGTGAGCGAGCGAAACACCTGCCTGCCTTCGGGTACATGCGCAATCCCCAGCGCAGGGCGATCGGCCGCATCGACGTTACGCAGCGATTGTCCGGCGTAGTGAATCTCGCCGCCCGCGAGCGCGACGACGCCAGAGATGGCACGGAACAAGGTCGTTTTGCCCGCGCCATTGGGGCCGACGATGGCAACGAACTCACCTTCGCCAACTTCAATGCTGACCTCGCGCAAGGCATGCAAGCCACCGTAGGAAACGCTCACCCCGTCAAGTCGCAGCATGACCCGCCCACTTGGTGCCCAGATATGCCTCGATGACCGAGGGCAGGTTGATGACATGCTCCGGCTCGCCGGTCTCCAGCACTTGTCCGTGATCCAGCACCACCAGCCGATCAGCGATGCGCACCATGGCATGCATGGTGTGTTCGATGATGAGGATGGTGACACCTTGGCGCCGGATGGCGGCAATCACCGAGAGCATGTGCTCGACTTCGCCCGCACCGAGGCCGGCGAGGATTTCATCGAGCAAAAGTAAACCCGGCTCAGAGGCCAGGGCGCGGGCCAGTTCCATCAGGCGCAGTTCGATCGTGGTCAGGCTGGCTGCTAGCGCCTGCTCCAGCTCAAGAATACCGACGCGCCGCAAGGCCTCGCGTGCCGTCTCTTGCGCCGCGCCATCGTCGGCCCTACGCGCATAGGCACCGACCACGACGTTGTCCAGCACTGAGAGCCGCGCAAACGGGCGCATGACCTGAAACGTGCGCGCGATACCGGCCCGGCAAATCCTGTAGGCAGGTTGTCCAGTCAGATCCTGCCCGTTGAACAGCACACGCCCCTGTGCGGGCGGGGTGAAGCCGTTGAGGACGTTAAACAGGGTGGTCTTGCCCGCGCCGTTGGGTCCCACCACACCGAGGATTTCACCGCGGTGCGCGTCGAAGCTGACGTTGCGCAAAGCCTGCACGCCGCCAAAGGCGACGGCGATGTCGCGCACTTGCAACAGGGGCTCGCCCTGACTCGTCGCCACCTCTCGCACAAACGCTGTGGGATCGAACTGCAGGGCGCGATGAGAGGCGCTGGGACCGCGCCGCCGCAAGCGCTCCCTGAGCCATGGCAGGATGCCTTGTGGACACAGGGAGACGACCAGGATGATGGCCAGCCCGAGCACCACGCCCTGAATGCCGGGCAAGCGCTCGGCCAGGTGCACATGCAGGATCTCGCCCAGCGGAATCAGCACCAGGGCACCGATGACTGGCCCGGCCACGGTGCCGATGCCACCGAACAAAGTGAC
>JANLTL010000248.1:0-1520 GCA_031362905.1 Burkholderiales bacterium
CGTGCATTTCATGCACCCCTGGCCGGAATCCGGCGGGCGAAAAAGCCGGGGTGGAATGGCTGACCAATACTGCGCGGCCACGCCGCTTGGCGGTCAGTGCCTCGCCGAGGTTGTCCACGATGTAGGGGTAAATCACCGGCAGCGCGCCCACCGCGAGCATCGGGTCGTCGGTGACCGACAAACCGCGCTCCTTGCCGGGCGCCCACTCCTGCGTGCCGTGCGTGCCCAGATGCACCACGGCGTGTGCCGCCATGCCCTGCCGCATCCACAAGTAGGTCGCCAGATAGCTGTGGCTCAGCGGCACCTTGGAGCGGTGAAGCAATTTGCGCTGCACGCCCTCGCCACGTTCATGGCGCGGCGGCTGCGGCAGAACCGACACATTGCCCAGCTTGACACGCGGAATCACGAAGCCGAACTCGCCGGGCCGACCGCGCAATGGCCGCAGCATCGATGATTTCGCGGCACGGCCCCAATAGGCTTCAGTGCGCGTTCGTACCTCGGGTGGCAGGCTGCCCAGCCACTTCTCGTAGTCCTTGAGCGGCAACTGCTCCGCCAGGTTTTCATCGAGCAATCGCTCGAGCACACCGTCGCGATGGAAGGCACCGAGCGTCGCCTGGATCGCGGTGGTCAGCGTCGCCGCATCCGGGGCGTCGTTGCGATAACCGCTGGCACGCAGGGCGCCAAGCATGATCTCAAGGCTGCGCGGCACGTTCAGGAACGACGCACCGAAATTCTTCTCCCCTGCCGGATAGTTGTAGACCAGCATTGCAAGGCGGCGCTCCGCAGCGGGACTGCGCTGCAGGGCCACATACGCCGCCGCTTTGTCCGCCAGCGCCGCGATTTGCGCGGCGATCGGCAAGCTGGCGCCGCTCGTGGCATCTCGCGCCGTGATCAGGAGCGGATCCACCATGCCCGCCAGTTCGGATGTGGTCAGGTAATTGGCGACATCGGCCAGTGGCAGGCCTTCACTGCTGGCAGCCCATTGGGCCGCATTGATGCTCAGGGCCGGCAGGGTCTGCAGCACCGGCACGCCAATGCGTTCGAGTTCCGCCTTGCGGTCGGCAGGATTGAATACAAAAGACGCGTTGATCACCAGGTCCGCCAGGCGCCGCCCCTGGCTGTGCGTCATCTGCCAGTACAGATCCTTTTGCTGGCGTGGCCCGTAAAACGCATAAGCGCTGAGGCCACGCGCTGCCAGCGCGGCAATCAACTGATCAAGCCAACGGGTGTCTTCCGACACCAGCACTGCAGAGTGAACCGCTATGGCAACAACCGGCGGAGGGCTTGCACCTTCGCCGGCGCGCAGAGCGAATGTCGCGCGCGTCTCACTGGCTGGCAGCGGCAGATTAAGTATGGCTTCCGGAGCGGCTGCCAGATCGGGCAGCCCCGGATGGTAGACCCCGCTCGACGGAGGACGTTGCGGCGCCGCCAATGCACTGTCCCGCCCATCCACCCACGCCTGCATCAGCAGGACGGCGTTGCGAAGGTTGCGCGAACCGCCGAAGCGCCAATACTCACGC
>JANLTL010000253.1:0-4661 GCA_031362905.1 Burkholderiales bacterium
GAAACGCAAAAGCTCTCTTCCAACATCGGCATGCTCGGCGTGATCGCCGCACTGATGGTGGCCTACGCGCAGGGCGGCGGCACCTACACCGGTCTGGAGGCGGTCTCGAACAACGTCAACGTGCTGGCCGAACCGCGCGAGAAGACCGGCAAGGTCACCATGTTTTACATGGCGCTCTCGCTCGCCATCGCGGCCGGCGGCATCATCCTGCTCTATCTGTTGTGGGGCTCGCAGCCGCAGGAAGGCAAGACCCTCAATGCCGTGCTGTTCGGCGCCATCATCGAGGACATGGGGCTGGGCGGCGCCACCACCAATCACGTGCTGCTGATCATCGTGTTGGCGACCGAAGCAGGCCTGCTGTTTGTGGCGGCCAACACTGGTTTTCTCGGTGGACCAGCGGTGCTCTCGAACATGGCCCTCGACTCCTGGGTGCCGCACCAGTTCCGCTATCTGTCACAGCGTCTGGTCACGCAAAACGGCATCATGGTGCTCGGCGTGGCCGCACTCGCCATCCTGCTCTGGACCGGCGGCAGCGTGACCGTGCTGGTGGTGCTCTACAGCATCAGCGTGTTCCTCACCTTTGCGATTTCGCTCTACGGCCTGATGGCCTATTGGTGGAAGCACCGCAAGGAGTTGGCCCACTGGCGCCGCCGGCTGTTGCTCTCGGCCACCGGCTTCTTTATCTGCGCCAGCATTTTCGTGGTGTTGCTGTTTGAGAAATTCACCAAGGGCGCGTGGCTCGCCTTGCTCATCATCGCGGCGATTACGGCGCTGTGCATCTGGATCAAGCGCCACTATGACGATACGCGCCGCAAGATCGGCGAGATCGATGCCATTTTTTGCAACATGCCGGTGCCGGACGTGGTAGAGGCCGAACCGCCGTTGCAGCCCGATGCACCGACTGCCGTGTTCTTCGTCGGCTCGTCGCGGGGCGGCGGCCTGCACACCCTGCTTTGGGTACAACGCATTTTCCCGGAGCACTTCAAGAATTTTGTATTCGTCAATGCCCGCACGGTGGATGTGAAGGCCTATGGCGGCGATCACATTCTCGAAAAACTCAAGGGCGATGCCGAAGCCTCACTCGGCTATTTCGAGCGTTTCTGCCATGTCAACGGCCTCGCCGCCAAGAGCTATGCCGCCTTCGGCACCGACCCGGTCGAAGAGATCGTGCAGCAGGCCGAGAAGATTCGCGGCGAGTTTTCCAACGCCATCTTCTTCACCAGCAAACTGATTTTTGAAGATGAGAACTGGGTCACGCGCATCCTGCACAACCAGGCCGCGCTCGCCTTGCAGCGGCGTCTGCATCTGGGCGGCATGCAGATGGTGATTTTGGGGATGAAGGTATGAGCAAACAAACCATTGCCCTGCTCCACCCCGGTGACATGGGCAGTGCGCTCGGCGCCTGCCTGGTTGGCAATGGCCATCAGGTGGTTTGGGCCTCTGCAGGCCGCAGCGCAGGTACGCGCGCGCGCGCCGCGGCGGCCGGCCTCAAGGACATGGTCAGTCTCGCCCGTGCAGTGGGCGCGGCCGACATCGTGCTCGCGGTGTGTCCTCCCCATGCCGCCCTCGACCTCGCCGAGGAGGTGGCCGCGCTCGCCTTCGAGGGCCTCTACGTCGATGCCAACGCGATTGCACCGGACACTACACGGGAAGTGGGCGCCCTGGTCGAAGCCGCGCAGGCGCGTTTTGTCGACGGCGGCATCATCGGCCCGCCTCCTTCCAAGGCCGGGCTGGCACGCCTGTATCTGGCCGGCCCGCAGGCGGCCGAGGTGGCGGCGCTGTTCGCCGGCAGCTTCACAGACGCGCGCGTGGTCAAGGGTCCGGTGGGCGCAGCATCCGCTCTGAAAGTGGCCTATGCCGCCTGGAACAAAGGTTCGATCGCCATGCTCGCCGCGATTCGCACTTTTGCGCAAGTCGAAGGGGTGGACGCCGAGCTGCTGGCCGAGTGGGCGATCTCGCAACCCGAGCTCGCCAAGCGTTCCGAGTCGATTACCGTACAGTCACGCAAGGCATGGCGCTGGATTGCCGAAATGGAAGAAATCGGCGCGAGCTTCGAAACTGACGGACTGCCACCGGGATTTTTCGAAGCGGCCGCAGAGTTGTACCGGCGCCTCGAACAGTTCAAGGACGCCGCCCAGCCGTCGATGAAAGAGATTACCGAACGCATCGCCCGGGGAGAAGGTGAATGAGCACTTGCCATGCAGCCTGACCCGCGTGCGGCGTCCGGTGCAGCGAACGCCTATCCGTTCCGGGTCAGGCCACTTACGCCGCACCTGGGCGCCGAAATCAGCGGCGTCAACCTCGCCAATGACCTCAATGAAACAGTGCTGGCGGCGATTCACCGTGCGTTCCTGCAATACCAGGTGCTGCTGTTCCCGCCACAGGATGTGCCGTCGGCGCGTCAGGTACGCCTCGCGCAGTGCTTCGGCGAGGTGCAGATCCACGTGATGAACCAGTATCACGCCGACGGTTTTCCCGAGCTGTATCGCCTCTCCAACCTCGACGCAAACGGCAAGCCCAGCGGCAAACACCCGGACAAGGGTACGCTGGCCTGGCACACCGATGGCTCGTGGCAGCGCGTTACCGGCCATGCCACCCTCATCTACGGCGAAGTGATGCCGTCCACCGGCGGCGAGACCCATTTCGCCGACATGTATGGCGCGTATGAGCGCCTGAGCGATGCCTGGAAGGCACGCATCGCCAACTTGCGCGCACTACACAACCTCGACTTCTCGCGCACCCGCCGTCACGGCGAGGATCCGCTCACCGATGCGCAGCGCGCGGCCAAACCGCCGGTCGATCATCCGGTGGTGCGCACCCACCCCGAAACCGGCCGCAAGTCCATCTATCTCGGCGATCACGCCGAAACCATTCAAGGCATGCCCTATGACGAGGGGCGCGCGCTGATCGAGGAACTGAATGCGCTGGCGATCCACCCCGATCTCGTCTATGCGCACCGCTGGACCCCGCGCCAGTTGATCGTCTGGGACAACCGCTGCCTGCTGCATCGCGCGACTGCCTACGACGAAGCTACCCAGGGCCGCGTCATCCGCCGCTGCACGGTGCTGGGCGAAGTACCCGTTTGATGTGCACCCGGTGCCCGGGTTGATCGACCCGCTCGCACGCCCCAACCCGCCACGTGGCGACCGTGACGATCTGACCGCCGCACGGCCCGGTGTGCACGCCTGGAGCGCGCTTCAGAGGATTTGGGTGATGTTCAGATCATCATCATCTGGTGATAAAATTGATGCCTTCGAGCCCTCACCCTTTCCCGCGGAGACCTGTCATGCGCACCACCCTCAACCTGGATGATGGCCTGCTGGCGCGCGCCCAGGCGCTCAGTGCCATCACCGAAAAAGCCGATGTGGTACGTGAAGGTTTGCGCGCCCTGATCGAACGCGAGAGCGCGCGGCGGCTGGCGCGGCTCGGCGGCAGTGAACCCGCACTCACCGCGCCCACACGCCGCAAATCGGTCGCGCGCAGGGCTTGACGCCATGGTCCTTGCCGACACCTCGGTGTGGGTCGATCACCTGCGCCAGGGCGACGCCCTGCTGGTCAAACTCCTGCAAGCGCAGCAGGTGTTGATGCACCCGCTGGTGGCGGGAGAATTGGCCTGCGGCAATCTCAAAAACCGCAAGGGCCTGCTCGGCCTGCTCGATGCACTGCCACAGGCGATGCAGGCAGAACACGCCGAAGTGCGCGCCTTCATCGAGGCGCGCAAGCTGATGGGGCGGGGCCTGGGTTATCTCGATGCCAGCCTGCTGGCCGCGACTGCGATACATGGCGGTGCGCACCTATGGAGCCGCGACAAGCGGCTCAATGAGGCGGCGCGGCAGCTGGGCATCGCCTTCACGTGAAGCGCACGCCTGGTCCGATTCCGCGCCGCGGGGAGACGGCGTGAATCTCGTCGCCTTGATCACCCTGCTGACGCTGACGCACATGACGTTCACCGGCAGCCGCATAGCGCTCTCTCTGTATGCCTTGAAGCTCGGCGCGGATGCGTTCACGGTGGGCTTGCTGATGAGCCTGCTGGCGGTGATCCCGACCCTGTTTGCGGTGATGACCGGGCGTTGGACCGACCGCAGCGGCATTGTCAAACCTGCCGTGATCTCGCTCATCCTGATGCTGGCCGCCACGCTGCTGCCCGGCACCCTGCGCTCTATCGACAGCCTGTATGGGTCGAGCGTTTTGCTCGGCGCGGGTTTCATGGTGATCCATGTCGCCGTCAATAATGCGGTCGGCCATCTGTCCACGCCCGAGACCCGCAGGAGCGACTTTGGCTATCTCGCGCTCGGATTCTCGATATCAAGCGTATTCGGCCCGGTGATCGCCGGGTTTTCGATTGACCACGCCGGCCATGCCGAGACCTTCCTGATCCTCGCGGTGCTGCCCGTGCTCGGCGCAGGCGCCCTGGCCATTGTCCGCAAAACGGCTCCCACCAACACTGTCAGGGCTGCGCCGCCGGCCGATGCGCGCGTCATGGACCTGCTGCGCATCGCGCCCCTGCGCGCCGTGTTCGTCATCAGCGGCCTGCTGTCGATGGGTTGGGACCTGTTCACCTTCATGGTGCCGCTGCAAGGCGCGCGCATCGGCCTGTCGGCTTCGACCATCGGCATCATCATGGGCAGCTTCGGCGTCGCCACGTTCGTGGTGCGTGCGGC
>JANLTL010000260.1:0-6260 GCA_031362905.1 Burkholderiales bacterium
CGGCCGCTTTGGCGCATCAACCGGAGGGGACGAAGTGCGCGTGGCGATTCAGGAGCACGGCAGCGATGCCAGCCGCGAAATCGAAGTATTGCTGCGGACCCGCGAAGTGTTGTCACCCGTGTTTCTCTGGCACTTTCGGCTGCTCATTGGGCTGGCAGCCGAATTCCACTGGGCCAAGGCGCGCGAAGTCAAATTGGTACAGCGCAACTATATGCGCGCGGTGCACGAGACCGGCGCCCGCTTGACCCACGATGTGAAAAACCTGTTGCAGTCGCTCAATGGCCTGATTGAAGCGGTCAACTATGTTGAAGGCGATGAGCAGGTGCGGCAGTTGATTGGCCGGCAACTACCCGCCATCGCAC
Organism: Burkholderiales bacterium; assembly: GCA_031362905.1. Taxonomy (GTDB): domain Bacteria; phylum Pseudomonadota; class Gammaproteobacteria; order Burkholderiales; family JAEUOS01; genus CANJDH01. The sequence goes on from JANLTL010000260.1 coordinate 363, forward strand.
AGCGCCTCGCCGCGACCATTGCCAAGCTGCAGCAGCCGTCGACCGACAGCCAGCGCATGATGCGGCTGGACGCATGGTGGGCAGGCGCGCGCAGGCGGCACGAAGCTGAAGGCGTGTGCTTTGAGGCCGACGCGCTCAGCCAGGCATTACCGGTCGCGGACTCGCTGTTTGACAGCGCAATCGACAACCTCATCAGCAATGCGCTGCGCAAGCGCGCGGTGCGCGCCGATGTGCAAGTCAATGTGCGCCTGGTCTGCGCCGGCGGGATCGTCGCCCTTACTGTGCAAGACGATGGTGATCCGATTGACCCTGCAGTGTTGTCGCGCCTGTTCAACGTACCGGTCGCTTCGCGCGATGGCCTCGGCATCGGGCTATACCAACTCGCCAGTCGTGCAGGGGAATTGGGTTACCGCCTCGCCGTCGATGAAAACCGCGCAGGCTGCGTGCGCTTTTCGTTGAGCAATCAGAATGGAATGTGAAAAGCGCGGCTAGGAGAGCCAATATTCATGCGGTTCTTGGCCGCATGCACGCCGCAAGCCGCAGTGGGAGCGGCTCTTGGCGGGGGTAGAGTTTTGAAAGGGGACTGACCACCGCAGCAGCAAGAAGCGGGTTGCCGCGCGGCCCCATGATCGGCAACGCATAGTGGCGCGGGCTACGGCAGCCGGTTGGCCTGAATGAGCTTGCTCACCAGAACCGGCGTGGAAATCCAGACCACGATATCGTCAAATTCGCAGAGCGGCCCAGCGGCGGTTGAGTCCACGCAGGGGGTGTCAATGTCCTTGCTGATGCGCGAGACGAATGCTGGAGTACCTGCTGGTTTCGCCGTATCGTAGTTGGTGGTTTCATCCACGTTGGCAGCAGGAGGTGGTGGACGCTGGTTGCCTGACGCATCCACTCCGCCGTAGCTGTTCTTGCCAAACGACATGACGACGACGGGAATGCCATAGCCTGAAGTCATCGCGGGTATGCCGATTCCTGGTGAAATATAGGTGCCTCCAGCCAATGGAGTGAGCGACTTCCCCGTCGCACCGGCTCGGCCGTTGATTTGTATGTCACCGGTGTCTTGTATGTCAAAAGTGCAATTGTTGGGGTCGCTGGTCGGTGACGGATCGGTGGTGCCCGCCGTCACCGTACAAGCGGCAATCGGCGTCACGCCACCCACGGCCGGCGAGTTGGCCGCACTGGCACGTGCAAATTCATCCTTGATGCGGTAGCGAAAGCGGATGCCCCAGGCGTCGGTCTGCTGCACTCCCAGCGTGACCCATGGCAGGAATCCTTCGACGCTGGCGCATGCCAGCAAGGTTGCGGCGCCACGGTTGGGCGCATTCTCTATACCGTCGCCATCGGTGTCCGGACAGGGCAAATAGCCGTTCGCCGCTGCAAACCCCAGCAGTGCTTCGCGGATCTCATCGAGTTGCCTTTGCGTGGCAAGGACACGACCCTGGTTGATCTGGTTGGTTACCGCACCCAAAACGCCGGCCACCATCAGCCCGAGAATCAGCGTAACGATCGCGATTTCGGCTAGTGTGAATCCGCGGCTATACCGTGAAGAACAGCTCCAGGAGCGCTTCTTCATGGCACCATCACCGGTGCTCTGCCCGTCAGGTTGGCAAAGCTAAACTGCGCCGACGTTTGTCCGGCCTGCAAAGTGTAGGACGCCGCGCGTTGCCAGTCGCCCCAGTTCGATTCGGTCGAAAACCTGGTTTGCGCGTCAGGGCAGGTGACCCGTGCCGCATCGTCAATCGAGGGGAAGCTGCCGGTGAGCGGGAGAGTTCCCGACATGGGAGTACTGACACTATTAGGTTGCGTCGGCCACGGATATTTGCCGGAGTTGACAGTCGAGAAATATTCCTTGAGGCAGGTGACGAATTCACGCTCCATGCGCTTGGCCACGTGATTGAATAGTTCGTCCACGGTGATGAAAACGAGCCGGTCGTTGCAAGCGTAGTTGGCGGCAAAGCGGGCGTCGCCGGTTGTGGTGGCAGGATTCACGCACTGGATGAAGGTCATCGGTGTTGTGTTCGGGTTCGTGTTCAGTAGCGCGTTGTCGCAGCGAACGCCGCCCGGGCAATTGGGGTTGTCTACGGTGTCGAGATACTCTCTTGGCAGGGCGGTGGCAGAGCGGATTTGTCGGACACTGCCTGGCTGCCGGGTGGTGACCGGGCCGGGCAGTATGACTACGGCCGCCACACGGCTTGACACTATGTTTCCGTACGGGTCGCGCACAATGAGCCACGGAAAGGGGGCGGTGGCAGAGCCAGTGGGACTGCTGTCACACGAATTGGAGCCGGCCGCGAGAGCGGTGTTGGTGACGGTGCTGTCCAGCCGCACCGGACATTCCCCCCGGGTCGATACCAGATTGGCTGACACGATGTACCAGGGCCAGCGTCCGTCAGTGTCGGCGGATGTATCGGCGGGCTTTGGCAGCCCGAGCGTCTTATAGGGAAGACGTCCAAAGCAACGCAAATTGACCCGTTGTGTGGCAGTCGGAAACGGGGCGGTGCCAGCAGGGGTGCCGACCGGGCGCAGCGTAACCGTTGCAGTAGTCGTCCAAGTGCGATTGGCGCAACCCTGGTCGCGTTCTCCATCGGATGGAGTGGGATTGGCCGTGGTGGCAAAACTGGCAGTGATACCGGTGGCTACGTCGGGGTACGGAAGCGTGCCTGGGCGAAAGGCGCGTATCCCGACTTGTGAATTGGTCTGCATCCAGTGTGACTTGGAGTTGTTGTCATCAATCGTCACCAACGACCAGGCAAGCAATGCGGCTTTTGCCTGAGCCAGTATTTTCTCGGCTTCCCGTTCGTCCATTCCGCTGCGGTTGACCGCAATATTGAGGGCACGCACCCCGAAATAGCCCCCGACGGTCAGCGTGACCAGCATGATGACAAGCAGCACCACACCGCGTTGACGTTGCCGCGCTGCATGCCACCGATTGGGCAGAGTTGGCCTGAGAATCTGTTTCACGGCGGATGCGAGGCGGGTGCCTAGCGTTGCTCAGGCCGCACCGGCGGCGGGGTCGACGCAGACGAGTCCGGATTAGTCGGCTTGACCGTAGAAGGGCTCGCAGAAGCTGATGATCCCTTTTCCTCTTTGGGAGACACGTCCATCACACCCGGCAACAGCTGATACGTCTCCAGCACGCGGCCCGAAGCGAGGTCGACGATTTGTCCCGGCTTTGCTGCAATAGTCTGTCCACGCTCGCCCTTGAGCGGCACGCCCTGATTGAGTTGCTGCTGCGCGCTCGCTTGTGTGGCGGGGCCGCGCGTTTCCTTGCCGTCAATGAACAGGATGGGCGCTTGTCCGCTGCGCGTAATGATGCCATTGACCATGGTTGTTTGCGGTCCCGTTTGTACAGGCGTGACCACGACACCGCGCTTTTGATCCAGCTTGGCGCGCTCTTCTTGTGTATGAAACAGGCGACCAAGCCGGTTTTCCTGGGCGGTGGCAGACGCTGGAATCAGGACCGGCAGGACCGGCGTGAGCGCTGCCAGAGCCGGCAGTGTCGCAGCGAGGTGGCGGAAGTACGACATGAATCTCATTTTTTTGCACCTCCGGCGCTGGCAACGCGCGCGTCCTCAACCAGGGTGATCCAGTCGATCTCGCACGTCGCCGTTACGTTGGCCTGGTCAGCCGGCGCCGGGCTGTTGCCCGCTGCATTGCCGAGGGCACTGCCAATCGTCGCCAGGGCACCCGGCGCCGGTTTTTTTGCGGGGGCGCGGGCGGCAGTGCGCGTGGTGTCGATGTTGCGCGCCTGCAGGGTGCAGCGATCGATCACAAAAATGCCGGCGGGCGGATTGGATAGCCGCCGCAGGTAGTCGATGAAGTCACCCTCATGCAAGAGTCCGAGTTCGAGTTTCATCCGGCTGGCAAAAAACGACAGGCCTTGCCCCGGTTTGGCGATGTCTTCGTAGGGCTTGCGCGCGGCGATGGTGTAGGTCAATTGCGGCAGTCCGCGTGCTTCGCGCGCCTCAACCAGTCGCTCTATCCATTCGAGACGCTCGCCCTGCTCAGGGGTGTCTTCAGCGCTCGCGACCACCGGCTTGATTACCTTGATGCGGACGTAGTTTTGGTAACGCTGCATGTAGGCGCTGATTTGCTCGCGTTCCTCATTGGCGCGCGACAGGCGCCCGCCTGCTTCAAGCGACTGCCGGCGCATCAACAGTTCGCGCTTTTCGGCTTCGTCCTTAAAGTAGCCACCGCTGACGGCAGCTACCCCGCCCGCCACGGCCAGCGCCGCTGCCAACACCCCAGAGACGGTCAATTCTTTGGCTTGTGCCGGCGTCACAATGGCACCTTGCGCGAGACACGCAGCACGATCTGATCGGCGTCAGGAGCGGCGACCGCATCCTCGTCATCTCCGCCTTTGAGATTGCCTGTCGGAGACACGTCGAGCGGCAGCCGCACCGGCGTGACATCCAGTCCGGGAATGCGCTTGAGGGCATCGACAGCACTGCGCGCTGCGGCGATGCGCCGTCGCGGCGTTGCGCCGCGATCCTGCGCTACGGCGCCGGTGATGGTCACGATTTCGTAGCGGTCCGGCGCGGGCGCACCCGGCAGGCCCGTCATGCCCAGACGCGCGCGAATGGAAGACACTACACCGCTTGCGGGCAATTCCGCACTCGCTGCTACCTGCCATTCAATTTTGCCGAGCGTAAACGCGGGGGCTGCGGTCAGGGCCTGGCTAATCAGGATCAACATCGGCTCAGGGGTCAGTGGCCGCAGCGCCAATGGATCGAGGGCGAGCACGGCGGCCCTCAAGTGCTCCGGCGTGATGCCGATTTGCGGGAACGACTTCGCAAGTTGTTGATAACTCGAGTTGGCGCGCGTTGAGCTAGCCGTATGGCGGTCGGCATTGTTGTCAATCGCTTTGGCTTGCGCCAGCAACACGGCGCCCGCGACACCACCGGCGGCACACAAGGCGGCGCCCGCCGAAATGATCGCGGTGCGCCAGCGCCATACTGCATAGTGTTCGTGCACCCAGTCAGGCGCAAAGTCAATCTTGGGCGGAAAGCGCAATGCGCCGGCGGCCCACAGCAAGTCAGCCTCCGGCAGCTTAGTCGCGTCTGCCAGCAGCTCTGCCTGAATGCCCTGCGCGCGCGCCAAGGCCGCGAAATCGGGGAACTCGAACGTGAGCCGGTCAGTGTTGACGCAGGCTGATTGCCAGACGGCTATCAGCGCCGGCTGGCACACCAAAACGACCCGCAGTGGCCCACCGTCGCGCGGCAGCCAGCGCAACGCCGCAAGGTATTGCTCGGTGCGCGTGATTTCCGCGGCAATGCGCGGCCCGGCCTGTTGCACAATCTCGTCCTGAAAGGCGGCGAGACGGGAAAATCGGGGCTTGCCGTCGCCGACGTAAACCTGCCGCAGGCCGGCGCGGTTGAAGGTGACGAACAGTGCGTTTTCATGCGCCGAGCCGAGATACTCGTTGACCCAGCCCGTGACTGCGGGGAGCGCGTGGATGCCGCGTACTTGTGCGCGCTGCGCATGCATGATTTCAAGCCACGCGTTGATGGCGGTCGAATTGGTGAGCGCCATCAGCAGCACCTGTTCGTCACGCCGCTTGGAGTCCGGCGCGCGCATATTCGACTCCTCCCGGCCCAATGACACGCTGGTGCGATACGGCGTGTTGCGATAGGCCTGGTCGAACTTGCGCGCGAGGAGCTGGCGGCGCGCCGTCCCGGCGACGTAGGGGATCGTCTCGACGCGGAAGTCTTCTTCGACAAAATCAGCCAGCACGGTGAACTTGCTGGTCGCGCGACTCAAGCAGTAGCCCTTGAAGAGTTCAATGTCTTCGTTGCGGAACACGGCTTCCTGCACGACGCCGCCACGGCGCATGGCATAGGCCTCCGCACCGTCTGCGCGGATCAGCAGCACGCGGTCTTGCACTCCGGGCCAGCG
>JANLTL010000314.1:0-13552 GCA_031362905.1 Burkholderiales bacterium
GAAAAATTGTTCCAGTACCAGCCCGGGCCGCGCTCGTCGTAGCGCGACACTTCTTCGATGCGAAACGGCTGCACCTGCCCGAACTCCGGCGGCAGCACGATTTGCGGAAACTCCGGTGCCAGCGTATGGCTAAGATCGACCACGCGCACCTGGCCGCTCGCGAGCGCCGCCATCAATTGGGTGAGCAGATTCATGCCGACAACTCCCGCTCCAGCGCCTTGGGGTTGTCGCGCCAGCGCTCCAGCCACTCCTGCGCGACATCACCAGGGTAGACGTCTTCAATCCCTTGCTGCAAGGCGTTGACCACCGCCTTGGCAAGCGCACCCGGTGCAACTTTCGGCGGCGGCTGCAACTGGTTCCACTCATCATCGATCGGGCCGGGAAACACGTTGACCACGCGCACGCCGGACGGGCGCATCTCGGCGCGCAGGCATTGCGCGAGTGAATACGCGGCAGCTTTTGAGGCCGAGAAGGTGCCGTGCGGCGGATAGTTGGCGAGCGCGTAAATCGACAACAGGTTGACCCACGCCACCGCCGATGACTGGCCATCCGCGCCGCGCGCGCGCATGCCGGGCCCGAACTCCTGTGCGAGGCGCAAGAGGCCGAAATAGTTGATGTCCATTTCGCTGCGCGCAGCCTCCACGCCGGCGCGATTGCCGATGCCGTAAGGGCGATGCACTTCAGCGTTGTTGATGAGAATGTCCACCTTGCCGCCGATTTGTTTGGCGAGTTCCCGCACGCTTTTGGAGTCGGTCAAATCGAGCGGCACCACAGTGACTTGCGGCAAGGCTTTGATGGCGTCAAAACCGGCGGCGGCGGCTCCTGATTTCCACGGCTCCGCCTCACCGGCCCAGATCAAATCTGCGCCCGCTGCGGCGAGCGCCTTGACCAGCGCCTGCCCGGTCGCACTCTTGGCGTCGGTGACGAGTATTTTTCTGAACTTCGGATCGCACGTGAACTCGCGCAATTGTCTGTCGTCACTCATGTTGGGGGTCTCCTTCTCCGGCAATCCGGTCAATACCGCCTGCCCGGCACGATCAAGACGCGCGGCGACGCGCACGCGACCCGGCGCTGCGCTCACATCGCCATGCAAATGCGCGACCACAGTCACGCCGCAGTCGAGCCTGATGAGGCCGAGGCGCCACGGCAGGCGCTCGCGAAAAAACAAATCATTGCTGTGATGAAGCACGGTGTCGGCGATAAGTTCGCCTGTACCGTCTTGCGTTTTCCAATCCAGTTCGATCGACAGGCAGGCATGACAGGCTTCGCGCGGCGGATACTGCACGGCGCTGCAATCGCGGCACACTTGCAGCGCGAAGTGGCCTTCAGCGGCGGCGGCAGTGAGACCGAGCGCGACCCGGCTGCGCGCACCCGGCGGCAGCGTCGGCAGGCGCGTGCGCAGGATCGGATTCTTGCGCGGCGGGCGGATGAGAGGCGTGGTCATGCCTTGTTCAAACGGCGCGCGCCAGGATCGCCGCGCCAGAACCCAGGCCGCGGTCGTAATTGATCATGCCGAAGCCGCTAATGAGAACGTGTTGCGCGAGATCAGCCGTAGCGCCAGAAGCCTTGGTGGGAGCTATTCTATGAACATCATCTGGCTGAGACCATTGGTGGGAGCCATTCTTGTGGCGCAGAACTTGGCGTCCATTGGCTGCCCCGGTAAGCTGACGCAGCGCTTCGATCATGCCCAGAAAGCCGCCCGCTGCGCCCGCCTGCCCAGCCGAGAGCTGGCCGCCTGAGGTGTTGAGCGGGAACGAGCCATCGTGCGTAAACGTGTTCGCACGAATGAATGCAGAGCCTTCGCCTTTGGCGCAAAAGCCGAGGTCTTCGAGTTGCATCAGCGTGATGACTGGATAGTCGTCGTAGGCCTGCAGGCAGTCGATCTCACTGGGGCCGACGCCCGCTTGCGCATACAAATCATCACTGTCGAGCGCCCATCCGGCGCGGTACTGGATCGGGTCAGCAGCGAAGGCGTTGTGGCGCTCGATGGTGCCTTTGATGTGCGCGTACTTCAAGCCCAGCGCGACCGCATCTTCCTCGCGCATCACCATGAAGGCATCGGCACCGGCGCAGGGCATGACGCAATCGAACAGGGTGAGAGGGGTGGCAACCGGGCGCGCGTTGAGATAGTCATCGAGCGTGAGCGGCTTCTTGAACAGTGCGTGCTCGAAGTGCAGCGCATTGGCGCGCTGCGCCACGCACAGCTTGCCGAAATCTTCGCGCGTCACGCCTTGTGTGCGCATCGCGTACTGCGTGAGAAACGCGAAGCTCGCATTCGGCCCGCCCGCGCCATAGGGGTAGACCGCGTCGCGCGCAAACTGGCTGAAGTTGGCGAGCGTGAGGCGGAATGAATCGACATGATTGGTATCGCCCGACACGCAGGCCACGTAGCGCGCATCACCCGCCTGCACGGCGCGCGCAGCGCGGCGCAGCGCGACCACACCGCTCGCGCCACCCAAAGGAATGTGGTCAAGCCAGCGCGGCGACACGCCCAGTTGTTGCGTCAGGCCGATGGCGCTGTCGGGTGCGAGCGTGAAGCTGGAAATGGCGAGGCCATCGAGATCATCCTTGGCAATGCCTGACGTGCGCAGCAGTTCACCGAGTGCGCGCGCCAGCCACCAATGCGCCGAGCGCACCGAGTAGCGCGCGTAGGGAATCGTGACCGGTACGGCAATGACGACACCGTCGTAGTGTTGGCGAGGGCGGCGCGGTGTGACCGCAGGCGCGCCAGCCGGGATTGCGCTGCCAGACGCGTTTCCTGCCGGCACAGTCTGGCTTGTCGCCGCTGGAATATTCGATGGCACCTGCTTCACCCGCCGCTTGTTCGCACGCAAATCAAAGCACTGCGGCTGCGCCAGCGGATTGACGCCAAAGTCCGACAGCTTCGCCTTCTGCACCTTGTTGGTCGCAGTTACCGGCAGCGCATCGATAAACAACACCCAGCCGGGCGCTTTGAAATAGGCGAGGCGCTCCTGACACCACGACTGAATCGACGCGGCAGTGGCGGCATCGCGCGCGGCGGCGGGGGCGGGGACGACGCAGGCCATCACCTCCTCGTCGCGCGTGTCGTCGGGCGCAGCAATCACGGCGACCGCGGCTATCGCGGGGTGACCAGCGAGCGCAGCTTCTACTTCGAGCGCCGCGATGTTTTCACCCGAGCGGCGGATGATGTTTTTGCGGCGGTCGACAAAATACAGGTTGCCATCGGCAGTGCGCCGCATCGCATCGCCGGTGTGAAACCAGCCGCCGCGCCAGGCGTGCCCGGTGGCGGCATCATCTTTGAGATAACCGCTGAAAAAATGCTTGCGCGGGTTTGCGCCCGTCTGACGCACCAGCAGTTCGCCGGGCGCGCCTTCGGCCACATCAACGCCAGCTTCGTCCACCAGACGTATCTCCAGACCTGCCGGCAGCGTGCCGAGGCAACGCGCGCCCACCTGGCGCGGCTCATCCTTGGCAGAGATCAGCGCCCCCGCGCCGGTCTCAGTCATGGCCCAGCCTTCGACCAGCGGAAAGCCGTAGCGCGCCTCAAACGCCGCATGGTCTTTGGGATTGACATTGGCACCGTAACCGAAGCGCACCGCATGCGCGCGCTCATGTTCCGACACCGGCAAACCCAGCAACATCGCCGGCATCACGCCCAGGTAGTGAATCACCGTGGCGCGCGTCTCGGCGACGGTGCGCCACCAGGTGGCGGGATGAAAGCGGTCAAGCTGGATCACGCAGCCGCCACCAAGAATCATCGCGGTGGTAGAGAACGCCAGTGCGTTCATGTGGAACAACGGCAAAGGGGTGAGCAGGCGCTCGGTGTTCTGTTTGAGCGCACACAGGCCACCCTCGTCAAGATAGCGCTGCCCCATCGCCAGCACATAGTCATTCGAGAGCAGGCAGCCTTTGGGCGTGCCGGTGGTGCCCGAGGTGTAGAGCAGTGCACACTCGCGTGCGCGCCGGGCCCCGGAGCCCCCGGTGTCTTCGGTGCCATCGGTGCCATCGGTGCCATCGGTGCCATCTGATGCAGTGCCTTGCGATGAGGCGTGCGCCAGAACAGGCGCAGCAGGGATGGTGATGTCTTCCACTGCGTCGAACGCTGGCGCCAGCAGCACGGTGCGGCTGCCAAAGCGCGCCGCGTGCGCCGCCAGCGATACCACCAGCGCCGCTTCGCTGTGATCAAGCACATAGTCGATCTCGTTGGCCCGGTAGTCCGGATTGAGCGGCACGCAACTCGCGCCCACCGCGTTGAGCGCCAAATAATGCAGGACGAATTCGGGCCGGTTCTCCAGCAGCAAGGCGACCCGGTGGCCGGCACCCCAGCCGCCCGCGCGGTAGGCTGCTGCGAGCCGCACTACTCGCGCAAGCGCAGCGCCATAGAGAATGTCGCCACCACCATAGGCAGCCGCGCACCAAAACGCGTTATTGGGGTGAGTCCTGGCAGTCGCTTGAAACGCGTCAAATACGGTATCGGACATGGCTGCAAAAAGTATAATCGACGCCAGCACTTCCCCTGACCCCTTTTCAATGCTTTCTACTTTTCGCGCCGCCGCGCCGGGTGCGTCATCACAACGACCGGAGACTCTCACATGAAAACCAAATATGTCTTGCTCGCAGCGGGCCTTGCTGCCGCCCTCGCGTCCTTCCCGGCGCGCGCGCTCGACAGCATCAGCGCGGTGCATGCCTTCCCCGCATCGTGGGTGTACTCCAAGAGCTTCCTGTCGTTCGTCAACAAAGTGAACGCCGCCGGCAAGGGCGTGGTCGAGATCAAGGTACGTGGCGGGCCGGAAGCAGTCGGCATGTTCGAGCAGCCCAATGCCGTGCGCGACGGCGTCGTCGACATGGTCTACACGCCCTGCGCGTTTTACGCCGGCAGCGTGCCCGAGTGCGATGCCGTGAGCGCAAGCAGCATCGACGGCCCCACCGCCCGCAAAAGCGGCGCCACCGCAGCCCTCAACGAAGCCCACGTGCGGCGCATGAGTGTGGTCTATCTGGGCTGGATCGACAGCGGCATCCGCTTTCACATGTGGTTCAAGAACCAGCCCAAGATTGACGCCAACGGCAATCTCGACATTACCGGCGTGAAACTGCGCGGAAACCCGATCTACAACGCCTTTTTCACCAACTATCTCAAGGCGCAAGTGATCAATCTGCCCTCGACCGAGGTCTACACCGCGCTTGAGCGCGGCACCGTGGACGCCACCGGCTGGACCGAGATTGGCCTGATGGATGCGAACTGGGACAAGTTTCTCAAATACCGCCTTGACCCGGCCTTTTTCTCGACCGATCTCGGCGTGATCCTGAACGTGCGCAAATGGAATTCACTGAGCGAGAAATCGAAAGAGATACTGCAAAAAGTGATTACCGAGCATGAGATCTCGTCCATCAAAGACCTTACCGAGCTGCGCAAAAAGGAATTCGCCGAACTCGAGAAGCGTGGCATGAAGCCGGTTTCGCTGGGCAAGGCTGCGGCCGCCAAGTTTGCCGAAGAAGCGCGCAACGCCAGCTTCGCGCGCATGCGCGAACGCCTCGAAAAAATCGGCGCGCGCGATGAAGTTGCCAAGTTCCGCGCGCTTTACGTACCTGCTGCACCGGCCAAATAAGTCTTTTTGGTGTTAGCCTCCGAAAAAGCGCGCGGTGCCTCGCGCGCTTTTTCTTTTCCACCTCTGCTGCTCCCGCAGTGTTTCCTTCGCCAAGCGTCATGTCACTGCTCGCCCGCAGCTACGACCGCCTGATGTACGGCATGGCCTGGTGCGCCGGGTTTTTGATGGCGGCGATGATGATCAGCATTTGCGTTGACGTGGTGCTGCGCAATCTCGGTTTCCAGAGTTCGGCCCACCTGTTCACCTTCACCGAATACGCGCTGCTGATCATGCCTTGCCTGGGCGCGCCGTGGCTGGTGCGCGAACGCGGCCACGTGTATGTCGAGATCGTGCTCATGCATCTTTCCGCCGCCAACCGGCATCGCATGGGCATCGTGATCGGCGTGTTCTGTATCACCGTGTGTGCGGTACTGGCCTGGTACGGCTTCGATGTGACCTGGACCAATTACACGCGGCGCGACGTTGACGTGCGCTCAATGGACATGCCGCGCTGGATGATCGTGATCTTCATTCCACTCTCGTTTGCGATGATGGCGTTTGAATTTTTGCGCCACATGCTGCGTGGCACCAGTGTGCTTGGCGACATGGCGTCGGCAGTCGCGCTCAAGCCCAGCGACCCGATCGACGACGTATCGGCTGACGAAACGCTGCCGGCGCCCGCCTATGTCAAGCCTGCCCCTGTCAAGCCCGCCTCGGTCAAGCCCGCTACAGGCGGTGCTGTCACCTCGGCCGGCAGTGGCGGCCGGTCAACAGGGGACGGCACATGAGTCTGGAGTGGTACTGGGCCGCCGCCGTCCTGTTTGGCATCTCCATCGTCTTCATGATGATGGGCATTCCCGTCGCCATCGCCTTTTGCGCCGGCAACATCATGGGCGCCGTGCTGTTCATGGGGGGCACCAACGGCATCATCCAGACCATCAACAATGGTTTTGGCTCGATGACCACGTTTGCCCTGGTGCCGATCCCGATGTTCTTGCTGATGGGGGAATTGTTCTATCACACGGGCCTGGCGACGCGCTGCTTCAACGCCGCCGACAAGCTGCTTGGCAACATTCCCGGGCGTCTGTCGTATGTGACGCTGATCGGCGGCACCGCATTCGCCGGCCCGGCCGGCTCGAGCATGGGCGCCTGTGCCCTGCTCGGCTCGCTGATGGTGCCCGAGATGGCCAAGCGCGGCTACAACAAGTACCTGTCGATCGGCCCGATCATGGGCGTCGGCGGCCTCGCGGTCATCATCCCGCCCTCCGCCCTCACGGTGCTGCTCGCCACGCTCGGGCAGACCGATGTGGGCGACCTGTTGATCGCCGGCATCATCCCCGGCTTCGTGCTGGCGGTGATGTATGGCGTTTTGATTTGGGCGTGGACCAAGTGGGACCCCTCTGCCGCGCCACAGTATGACGCGCCGCCGGTCGGTCGCGACGAAAAAATCCGTCTGATCTTTGTCGACGTGGTGCCGATGGTCGGGGTGATAGCGTTTTCGGTGCTCATCATGCTGACCGGCTGGGCCACGCCGACTGAAGCGGCCGCACTTGGCGCGCTGTCAGTGGTGGTGCTCGCCGCCTGCTACCGCACCATGACCTGGGCCGCCTGGGTCAAGTCACTCGAAGGCGCGCTGCGCATCACGGTGATGTCTTTCCTGATCATCTTCGGCTCGGCCACCTTTGCCAACATGCTGGCCTTCACCGGCGCATCGAGCGGGCTGATGAACTGGGCGCTGTCGTTCGACCTCGCGCCGATCGGCATGGTGCTGGTCATGATCGGCATCATCCTGTTTCTCGGCTGCTTCATGGATCAGCTCTCGATGATGCTGCTGACCGCGCCGATCTTCTTTCCGCTGGCCAAAACGCTCGGCTTTGATCTCACCTGGTTTGGCCTGATCATGCTGCTCGCGCTGGAGGTGGGCTACACCACGCCGCCGTTTGGATTGCTGCTGTTTGTGATGAAAGGCGTGGCGCCGCCTGACACCACGATGAAGGATATTTACCTCGCCGCGATGCCCTTCATCGCGTGTGTGCTGATTTTGATCGGCGTGATCATGGTGTTTCCGCCGATTGCGACCTGGTTGCCCAAGATGTCGCATTGATGCTTGGGGTCTCGCATTGATGCTCGGAGTCTCGCGTTAGTTCTGGTGGTGCCGCGTCAATGCCGGCAGTCTCGTCGTAGCGCTCGCGGTCTCGCTCGCACTCTCGCACCAGCGCCCTCGTTTCTGGTCCAGACGCAGGAGAACCGCTCCCAGAGCGCGTCTTGGTCGATCCTTCCTTACATCACCAGCGACTTTCGCTTCCCTTGCAGGAAGCGCCGCACTGCCGGGTCGACCTCCAGTCCGATGGCACGCGCGTAGGCTGTATCGGCTTCTGCGCGCATCCCGCATTGCGCCAGCAAACCTGCGCGCGCCGCCCACCAGGGTTGGTACTCGGCGAGCCTTGCATCGCCGGCGAGGGCATCGAGTGCATCGAGCCCCGCCTGCGGGCCGCGCGTCTCGGCCAGCGCCACCGCATGGTTGATGGCGACCACGGGCGAACCGGTGAGCGCGCGTAGCGCCGCATAGAGTTGTTCGATCGCCTCCCAATCGGCGCTGCCGCTGCGCCGCCGCACCACATGCGCTGATTGCACCGCCGCCTCAAGCTGATAGCGGCCGATCACCTGCTGCGCGCTGGCCTTGAGCAACAGCGCTTCGGCTTCGTCAATCAGCTCAGCATCCCAGCGCCGCACATCCTGTTCTGCCAACGGCACGTAATCGCCGCCGGCATCGCGCCTTGCATCACGCCGTGCTTCGGTGTGCAGCATCAGTGCGAGCAGACCGAGGGCTTCGGCTGCGTCGGGCAGCAGTGAGACGACAAGCCGGCCGAGCCAGAGGCCTTCGTCGGCGAGGTTGCGGCGACGCGTCTCGGTGCCGAGCGGGTCCGACCAGCCTTCTGCATAGACGGCATAGATGGCATCGAGCACGACATCAAGGCGCTCGCGCAATTCATCGTGTTCGGGCACACGAAACGGGATGCCGGCCTGGCGGATCTTGTTCTTGGCGCGTGCGAGGCGCTGGCCCATCGCCGCAGGCGACACCAGAAACGCTGATGCGATGGCGACCGCATCGAAACCGAGAATCACCTGCAACATCAGCGGCGCACGCACGCTGCGCTCGATCGCCGGGTGGGCGCAGGCAAACATCAGGCGCAGGCGCTCGTCGGGGATCGCGTCATTGACACTGTCGCCGGAGCGGTCCGCCATCTCGCGGATCAACTCCATCACCTCGGCCGCGGCCGTGCCGCTTTGCATGCGGCGCGCCGAGTCGATCAGTTTGCGTCTTGCCACGGTGAGCAGCCAGGCTTCAGGGGTGTGCGGAATGCCGCTGACGGGCCAGTCGGCAAGGGCCGCGGCAAACGCCTCCGACAAGGCATCCTCGGCGCCAGCCACGTCGTGCGTGCGCGCCGAGAGATAGGCGATCAACCTGCCGTAACTTCTGCGCGCCACCGCCTCGGCCGCCGCGCCGGCATCGTTGTCCGCCCCCATCCTGGTTGTTGTTGTCGTCGTCGCCGCAGCCGCCTACATCTTCATGACTGGCCGCACTTCCATCGTGCCGAAGCTCGCGCCCGGGCAGCGCGCCGCCCACGACAGGGCTGCGTCAAGGTCCGGCGCCTCGATCAGGTAGTAGCCGCCCAACTGCTCCTTGGTATCGGCGTAGGGGCCGTTAAGCACCTCGGTCTTGCCGTTGGCCACCTTCACGGTAGTGGCGGTGTTTGAGCCCTGCAGCGGGTCGCCGGCAACGAACACGCCGGCCTTTTTCATCGCCTCGGTGTACGCCATGTAGGCGCCGAACATCTGTTGCATGTCGGCCGGCTTGGCGGCGGCGCGGGCGGCTTCGTTACCGTAAATCAGCAGCATGTATTGCATGTCATTCTCCTGGGTTCATTGGCGCTTTGGATTCGGGGGGCCGCGCGAAATGCGCTGCTTGTGACAATGACGCAGGGGTTTGGCGGATTTTGACAAATCGGACAAATAAATTTTTGGTGGCGTACCTGCGCCTGCGCTGGCATCAAGTTACACGCCCGTTCCCGTTTCAGCCGGCAGGCCGGAAGCAACCAAACTTGCTATTGCTCTTGCATGCGAAACCGGGCCGCGCTCAGCGCGGTTGGACGTGCGAAGGGAAAACGCTCTTTCTCGTCGTCCTCAACCAGCTTTGCGAGCAGCTCCAGCTTGTCGCCATCGGGAGTCCCCAGGCGCGGATCATCCATCGCCAGCCGCTCTACTTCTGCAAGCGCCTGACGATGCTGTATTTTGGTTTTGATGATGGATGGTTCCATGACTGGTCTGCATCGATCAGAATTTTTTCGGCAATCCCGCAAGTTTCAAACCGGCATTGGCAGTGTGGCGCGATTTGATCTTGCTGTCTACCGTAAAGCGCACATTCGGGGCCGCTGTGTGCATTTCGGTGCTAAATGCCAAATACTTTCAGCACCGCATCGGTAAACCCCTCCAGCCTGCGCCCGGTCACGCCCGCCTTGCCGCTCGCAGACGGCACTTCTTCGTACACGTAGTAACCACCGGCACCGGCAAAGCTGTCGTCAAGCAGGCCCTGCTTGCCCGTGAGGTAAGGAAAAAAAGTGGCCGCGCGGGTCGTCGAGTATTGAAGGTTGGCGGAAAACCCCATCGTCGCTGCCTGGTTGATGCGCCTTCCGCCTTCGCCATTTGCCCCGGCCTGCTCGACCCGAATTCCCCGGCATCCCTTGATGATCAGCGTGGCCGGGCCATGGAACACCAGATAGCGCAGTTGCAGCGTCAGCCAGCCGTGCAAAGTGCCGAGCCGCCAATGGCTGGTGATGCGCAAGGGCGCATCGCGTGGCTGCAACACACCGGCCAGGATGCGAGGTTGCAGCACCAGGGCTGAGCCCGCCGGCAGCGCCAGCACGCCGACTTCGGCGAGCGGGTCGGCGGTGGCGGAAACAATCACCGCCTCGGGCGCCGCAGCGCGAATGCGGGTCAGCGCAAACATCCCCGAAGCAAGACTGGTCAGCGGATGCGACCAGTCGAGCAGCCATTGGGTCTGCGTGGCCCCTGCCACCGACGCGCTTTGCAGATATGCCGGATCAATCAGCAGCTCATGGCTTTCATCGACGGAAACAGTCTGAGAGACCGCAGACGCGCTGGCATTGTCAGAGCTGATGGCGCCTCCCCCGGCGTTCATCAGCACACCCGAGACATTGGGGAGCAAGTGCACCGGCCCCTTGCGCGCGGCAAGCGGCGCCAACACGTAATAGAAAAGCGCCTTGATCGCCACCGGCAGCAGCATGAGGGCAAGCAGGATTCCCAGCGCGGCTGGCACCACCTTGGCCGCGCTCTCCCAAAGCGTGGCGAAGGTGTTCTTCTCCAGCGACTTGATTCGGGCCTCGAGCGGTGCCAGAGTCTCTCTGAGCTGTTCCTGTTTCAGCGCGAAGGCCGGTGGCACCGCCGGCATCCTGAACAGCGCCATTGCCGCGCGCTGCCGCTCATACGCTTCAAACGCCGCCTGGTTTTGCAGGCTCAGGCCGATATGCTCGTCGGCCAGTTGTTTCAGCAGACCATGCGGCCCCGTGCGCGGAATGTATGCCGCAACCGGATGGCTGCCCCTGACCCGCTCACGCGAAGCCTCGTTGCCTCTGAGCTTCTCGTAAACCTCCACATGCGCCCGGCGCAGGCGTTCGAGTTCAGCCACACCCTTGTCGCGCTCCATCAGCGCCGCCGCCACTGCACGCAGACCTACTAAATAGTCGCGCTCCTGCCGCAGCACCTTGATCTCGATGTCGCGCCTGAAATGGTTGACGAGGCGGCTGCCGGTTGCGAGCTTCAACAACAGCGGCAGATTGGCCTCACTTGGCTGCGCCGTTTTCTCCCGGATGGCCTGATCGATTGCGGCGATGCGGGCATCAAGCCTGCCGAGCGAAGCGGTCTCAAACTGTTTTGCACGCGCGGCGACCTCCCGCTCCATCACGCTCAGATGGGCTTCAATCTCTCGCTGCCCGCCCTTCAGGTCAGCAAGCCCGCTTTGCGACGCATGAAATTCGTCGAACTCCTCCTTGAGGTAAGCCCCCGCCATCAGGACCGCCACGATCAGCACAAACCAGACAAAGCGCTGCCCGACCCACCTCAACAGGGTACGCAGCAGTTGTCGCATGGTTGATCCCTTCGACTAGACGAAACACGGAACACCGGAACAGGAATCGCCCCGATGTTACGCCCCGGCCCCGCTTCTGCTTCCGAAAAACCGCCTGCGACCGCCCGATGCCGGGGAAGGAAACAGTCAGAGCAATTCCTGCGCCTGGCGAAGCCGCGCGGCAGTTTGAGGCAGCCCGCTCAACGAAAGCCGGTCAATCAACTCGGATGCGGTCCTGGGCGGATTTCGCAAACGTGCGCGCATCCGCCGGATCGCCGACAGTGCCGTGATTTCATTCAACTCCAGTTGATTGAGAACGAAATCATCGGGGTGCTGCGGCTCAACGTTATAAGAATGCAGTATGTCGCGCGGGAAATCCTTGAGATTGAAGGTCACGATGGCATCGGCATTCCCCGCGATGGCCGCCGCGAGCACGTGGCGGTCGCCAGGGTCGGGCAATGAAATCGTACCGACCAGTGCGCTGTAGTTCGACACGATTGAATCGGGAATACTCTGGTTCATCAGGTCGCGCGTGCGCGCAATCTGGTCTGGCGTGAGATCGCTGCGGTCGCGCAACAGATTGCGCATCCATTCGTCGTGAATGTCATCCGACCAGCGCGCGTGATACAGGCCGGCTTGCGCCAGGCTAAGTAGCAAATCGCGCAGCGGTGCCGGATACAACACGCAGGCATCGAGAATCGCGGTATATCGCGCCGCGCCTGCCACTCAATATCCCAGCTTGAGCGCCTGCGCCTGATCTGCCAATTCCTGCAAAGCGGTGTCGGTGTCGCGCCGCAACGACTCCTGGTACTTCACCAAATGTGCGAACTCGACCCGGCGATGACGTCCCACTTTGCGATGCGGAATCCGGCCCTCCTCGATTTGCTTCACAACAAAGGGGCGCGACACGTTGAGAAACGCTGCGGCTTCTTGCGTGGTCAGTTCGTGTTTCTGGGGGATCAGCGCAACCGGCTGGCGCTGCCCCATCGCACCGAGCAGATCCGCAACGAATCGCAATGCCTTGGGCGGCAACTCGATGACCGGCGCACGACTCGAATTACCTTCATCCACCAACACAATGCGGTGCGCTTTGGAGTGGTCAAGCGCCGCCATGATGCAGCGTTGCGCAGCTTTGGCGAGTTCCGCTTCACGCTCGTCCAACACGGATTCAAGTAGCTCTTTGGTCGACATGACGGCCTCCTTCGGTAACGCAAATTGCCCGTTTCAGGCAGGAGTCTATTATATCAAATATTCGCAGTAAACGAAATAATCGAATTAAACGAATCGCCTGATTAGGCGGCTATGCTAAGCCGAAGAACCGCTCCCAGAGCGCCTCTCCGGCCAATCACCCTCTACAAGTTGGCGCCTACTTCACCACCGAATAATTGACCGGCACCCAGACATAGCCGCCGCCGTGCGCCCGCAACCGCCCGATACCAGGGAAGGACACATGCGCAACGCCCACCAGATAACCCTGCCTGGCCGCCTCGGCATACGCCTTCTTTCGCTGCGCCGCAGCGGCCTTGGAATCGGTATCGAACTGGATCGTCACGCCCGGGTTTTCAAACTGCACCGCCGCCACGTGCATCAGGTCGCCCCAGAACACCATCTTCTGCCCCTTGCTCTCGGCCACGTAAAACGTATGGCCGGGCGTATGGCCGTGGGTGATCTGCGCCTTCACGCCTGGCACCAGATCGGTATTGCCCTCGAAGGGCTTGAACTTGCCCGCCGCGATGTAGGGCTTCAAGGCCCCCTGCGCCCCCGCGAAAAAGCCCTGCACCTCCTTCGGCGCCTTCTTCATGTTCTCTTCCGACAGCCAGAAATCGGCATCGTGCTTGTC
>JANLTL010000354.1:0-1681 GCA_031362905.1 Burkholderiales bacterium
CCTGGTTGGAATGCAGCGCTTCCGAGCCACCACGCAAGATGCAGGCATTGCCGCTCTTGAGGCACAGGCCCGCCGCGTCGGCAGTGACGTTGGGGCGCGATTCGTAAATGATGCCGATCACGCCGAGCGGCACGCGCATGCGCCCCACTTGGATGCCGGTGGGGCGGAACTTGAGATCGCTGATTTCGCCGACCGGGTCAGCGAGCGCGGCAATTTGTTCGAGGCCTTGCGCCATCGTCTCGACCGCTTTATCCGACAGCGTGAGGCGGTCCAGCATCGCGGCGTCCAGACCCTTGGCGCGGCCCGCTGCCAGGTCTTTGGCGTTCTCGGTTTGCAGTTGCGCCTTGTTGGCACGAATGGCAGCGGCGATGGACGAAAGCGCCGCATCCTTCGCCGCCGTCGATGCCCGCGCCATCGCACGCGAGGCGGCACGCGCGCGCACCCCCACGCCTTGCATGTAGGCGTGCATGTCTGCGGCGGTTTTGAGGACGGCGTTCATGCTGCAAGTTTAAGCGATTGCGCTCTGTGCACCTGCTGGCAACAAGGAAAACGAGACGCCCCGCCGGCAAGCCGTGCTAATTTTCATCATTGGCACCTGGCTGAAGCCCGCTCCCACCAACGCTTCTATGGCAACGAATGCCTATTGCCCGCTCTCACCAAGGGTTTCCGCTCGATAATAGTTTGAAAGCCCGGCATGTTTGCATTGGTCACAGGCAACCCTGCGCCAAATGACAAGCCCATGTGGCAAGCCCATGCGATCGCACCTCCCCGCCGCCGCATGCAAGCGGGCCAACATCGGCTATAACGACTTGCCAGCGCGGATACTCTTTCCGTCACCCGGTGTTCAGACGTCGCGAATCGTTCGATCCAAAGAAAATTGACATGACGCGCAAGCACAACGTCGTCGCAAGAGCTGCCGCTGCCAAGGCGGCCCCGGCGCGCCGCGGTGATCCGCACAAACGGCTGATCGACATCGGCCTGCGGCTCGGTGCCTTGCGCACCTGGACGGCAGTGCACGACTTGCTGCTTGCCGAAACCGCGCGGCTCTGCGGCGCACAGCGCACGCTGCTGATCCTTGAGGCGGACGGCGCGCCGCAAATCGCCGGTGCGCGCCTGCCGGACGGCGAAGACCCGCACACCCTGCTCGCCGCCATCACGCCCTGGCTGGCCGACGCGCGCCAGACCCGCAACGCACGCCTGCGCCACGGCCCCGACGCTGCAGCAGCTGCAGATCAGCGCTCCTGCCTGCTGGTGCCACTGGCCGCGCGCAAACGCCTGCTGGGCTATCTCTACGCCGACTTGGAAGGCCACCTCGGCCGCTTCGATGATTCACACCTCGACCTGTTGTCGATGCTGGCCGCGCAGGGGGCTGCGGCGCTGGACAATCTTCAGCGGGGCGATGATCTCGAACGCGAAACTCGCGATGCCGAGTTGCGGCAGACCGCAACCGCCGACATCCTGCGCGTGATATCGGCTTCGACTACCGACCTGCAGCCAGTGTTCGGCGTGATTCTGGAGCGCTCGGTAGCCCTGTGCGCCGCCCAGTACGGTGGCATTTTCCGCTATGACGGCGTGATGGTCGAACTGATGGCGGCGAGCGTACCTGCCAACGTGCTCGCCATCCTCAAGCGCGACTATCCGGCGCCGGCCGACCCGAGCAGAGTCTCCGGGCGTGTCGTAT
>JANLTL010000371.1:0-4002 GCA_031362905.1 Burkholderiales bacterium
TGATCTCGCCACGGCGGCGCGCTTCTACGATGATTTTGGTCTGCAGGCAAGCGCGCGGAGCGACACCGGCGTCGATTACATCCTTGAAGACGGTTCGACGGTGCTGCTGCGCGGCAATCACGATGCCGCGCTGCCGCCGCGCTTCACCGAAGCCGCCGGGGTGCGCGAGGTGATCTGGGGTGTCGATACTGCCCAAGCGCTTGCCGCATTGGAGCAGTCGCTGTCCACCGACCGCATGGTGCGGCGCGACCCCGACGGCACCCTGCACACCACCGACGACAACGGCATCGTGATCGGTTTTCGCCGGTTCGTGCGCAAACCATTGGCGCCGGTGGCTTCGCTGGAAAATGCGCCGGGCGACATCCGCCGCTGGAACAGCCATCGCCGCTGGGTCAGGCGCGCCCAGCCGCAATGCATCAACCATGTGGTGTTCGGCGTGCCCGATATCGACCGTGCGATGGCGTTTTACACCGGCCGTCTCGGCTTTCGTCTCTCCGATGTGTCGCGCGGCCTCGGTGCCTTCATGCGCTGCGACGGCCGCAACGAACACCACAGCGTGTTTTTCCTCAAGACCGCGCATCCGGTGTGGCACCACGTCGCCTTCGGCGTGCAGAACGTCGATGAGGTGATGGTCGGCGCCGACCACATGCAGCGCTGCGGCTGGACCAGCGACCTCGGCGTGGGCCGCCACCGCATCGGCTCGTCGGTGTTTTACTACCTCAACAACCCGGCCGGCGGCATGTCGGAATACTCCGCCGATACCGACTACCTCACCGACGACTGGCAGCCACGCCTGTGGGAGCCGCGCTTCGGCAACTGGCATTGGGTCGGCAAGGTGCCCGATGCGTTCATGCAGGAGCCGGACTGGGAGGTCAAGCTGATCGACGATCCGTCGAAGAGCTTTAGCGAACTGTCGGGCAAGGCACCGGCCGCGAAGCCGATGAATGGCTGAGCCGGACTTGCTGCCACATTCCTGTGGCAGCGCGCCTTCGACGGATGCCCCACGCACGACGGTGCGCGGACGGCGCGGCCTGTTCACGGTCGACATCCATTGCCATGTGCTGTCGGTGCGCGCCGACGTGCTGGTGCAACCCTACTCCCCGCTGGCACGCGAGCCGACGCTGGCATTCGCCACCGGCCAGACGCGTGCGATCAACCAGAAACAGCGCGAAAGCATTGCCGGCCAGATGACCCTGGCGGCGCGCCGCATCGCCGACATGGACGCGGCCGGCATCGACGTGCAGGTGCTCTCCCCCGCGCCGACCCAGTACTACTATTGGCTCGATGCCGAGGCCGGCCGCGAAACCAGTCGCATGATCAATGACGACATCGCCCAAATGGCGGCTTCCGAACCGCGCCGCTTTGCCGCCATGGGCACGGTACCGTTGCAGGATGCCGCGCTGGCAATCGAGGAGATGAAGCGCTGCGTGTCGAAGCTCGGCATGCGCGGCATCGAGATCAACTCGCATGTCTGCGGCGAGGAGCTGGCGTCGGGCCGGCTGGAATCGTTTTTCGCTGCAGCTGAAGAACTTGGCGTGCTGCTGTTCATGCATCCGCTCGGGTTCACCGAAGGCGCACGGCTGTCGCGCCACTACCTCAACAACGTGATCGGCAATCCGCTTGAGTCAACCATCGCCGTCTCGCACCTGATTTTCGAAGGCGTGCTGGAACGCCATCCGCAATTGTGCATGTGCGTGGCCCATGGCGGCGGTTTTTTGCCCGGCTATTTCGGCCGCATGGACCATGCGCATGCGGCGCGCGCGGATTGCCGCGTCCATATCAGCCGGCCTCCTTCGGAATACCTGAAGCGCCTCTACTTCGACACCGTACTGTTCGACCCGGAACAACTGGCGTATCTGGTCAGGCGCTTCGGCGGCGACCATCTGCTGCTCGGCACCGACTACCCCTATGACATGGCCGAGGCCGATCCGGTCAACTTCATCTTGTCCGCCCCCGGCCTGACGCCAGAGGACCAAGCCAACATCTGCGGCGCCAATGCGGCGCGGCTGCTCGGCATGACGCAAGTGCGCACCTGAACGACGTCGCAGCGCCGACGCGGCGCGAGTCAGAATCGCCCGTCGATCAGATTCCTTTGACGAAACAAAAAGGTTGAGGTGACGCGCCGTCACTCAGACAAACTCAACTAAACGGCTCGCCCAGGCGGGCAAAGCGCTTGTCGATATCGGCCAGCATTAAACGGCGCAGATAGTGGTCACGCGCACGCAGGCCTTCGGCCGATTCGTCGTGCGAACGCCGCCCGGTCTCCATCGAGCCCTGCTGCACGAAGACGCAGCGTGCGTGGCGTTTCGCCATCCAGCGTGCCAGTGTGTCGGCCATCGGTGCGTCTTGTTCGAGCAGCATGGCGAGCAGCACCGCATCCTCGATCGCCATCGAAGCGCCCATTGCCCAGAACGGCGTGCCGGCGTGCGCGGCGTCGCCCAGTACGACCACCCGGCCCTTGTGCCAGGGCGGCGCCAGCGATACTTCTTCAATCGGCGTGTACACCACCTGTTCGGGCGCGGTCACCTGGGCCAGCAGGGCCGGCGCGTAGCCGCCGAATTCGGCAAACTTCTCACGGCACAGGGCCGGCAGTTGTTCGCGTGCGTAGCGGGGGTTGCCGGGCTCCTTGCTGACGCCGCCGATGTAGACCGCGTCCGGCGCGATCGGAATGATGCCGAAGGATTTGCCGCGCCCCATCATCCAGGTGGTGCGCGCGAGGCCCGTGGGCATCGGCAGGATCACGCGCCAGTTGGCGAAGCCGGTGTAGGTCGGCTGGACCGGCCCGAACGCGAGCGTGCGCACGGCTGAGCGGATGCCGTCGGCGCCAACCACCAGGTCGTAGCAACCGCTGCTGCCGTCGGTGAAGCGCACATCGACATGCGCGCCCGCGTCGGTGAGCGCCTCGACCGTCAATCGCATGCGCACCGCCACACCGGCGCGTTGCACCGCGGCGGCGAGGATGTCGTGTAGCGCCTTGCGCCGGATCGGCACCACCGCCGGAATGTCCGGCCCGGCGATGCGCGGATAGCGTGGCTGCGCCAGTGTTGCCCCCTCGCTGTCGCACACCAGCGAGGTGTCGTCGGCCAGCGGCAGCCCGTCGCGGATGATGGCGTCGACCACGCCGATGTCGAGCAGGGCGCGCAGGGCCGGGCCTTGCACATACAGGCCGGCACCGTAGATGTCGAACGCGGGTTTGAGCTCGACCAGGTCGCAATCGATACCGCGCCGCGCCAGCGCGCACGCCAGCGTCTGGCCGGCAATGCCGCTGCCGACGACAAGAACCCGCATCGTGAAGCCCTACTCCGGAAGTTTGAGCGCGGGAATCAGCACCGCCTTGGCGCGATAGTCCGCATCGACACGCGCCGAAAAACCGGCGCGATCGACATAGTCGGACAACTGTAACTGCCGCGTCGCCAGTTCGCGATAGGCGGGATCGGCCGCCGCTTCCCTGCAGGCGGCGTCGAGGCGGGCGATGACGGCGGGCGGCGTATCGGCGCGAATGAACAAGCCGCCGTAGCCGGAGGGCGACACCGGCAATCCCGCTTCGGTCACCGTCGGTACGTTCTGAAACAGCGGGTAGCGCGCCTCGGCAAACACCGCGAGCGGCCGCAGCTTGGCGGTGTTGACGCCGGCCGTGGTGATGATGCCCAGGTCGATATCGCCGGACATCAGCGACGGCATCGCCTGCACTTCGCCCGCGTAGGGCACATCGACCAGCTGCACGCCCGCCTTTTGCCAAAGCTCGGCGCCGGCCAGGTGCGGCGAGCTGCCGATGCCGGGCGTTGCATAGCGCAGCTTGCCGGGATTGGCACGCGCGTAGGCCAGCAGCGAGCGCAGGTCCTGGAACGGCGATTTGGGACCAACGGCGACGAAAAACAGGCTTTCATACACCTGGCACAACGGTATGAATTGCTCACGCGCATAGGACAGGTTCTTCATGCGGTGCGGCTGGATCGTCACCGGCGTGACCGGCGTGTAGATCATGGTGTAGCCATCGGCAGG
>JANLTL010000381.1:0-3199 GCA_031362905.1 Burkholderiales bacterium
GCTCGCGCTCCTCCTGTGACAGTCGCTGGCGCACCTCGTCGATCACCTCGCGCGGCAGGTCTTCGGCGATGTCGGCAAGCTCATCGGCGTCGAGCGTCTCGGCTGCCGCCACCAGGTCTTCGCGATCCTTCGAATCGATCAGGGTCTCGCGTACCGAGTCGGAAACTTCGACCAGGATGTCGCCATCGCGCTCGGCGGTTTTGATCAGGTCCCACAGCACCAGGCGGTCATCGACCGGCAGCGCCTCGAGCACATAGGCAATGTCGGCCGGATGCAGATCGTTGAGGCGGTTCGACAACTCGTCGAGGATCGGCTGCACCGCCGGGTTCGGCCCGCTGTGCGCGAGCCCCGCATCGGAGTCGCTCTCGCGCGCGGTGATCTCGATCAAACGGTAACGCACCAGCAGGCTCTGCGCCTCTTCGAGCGCGTCCTGCGCCTGATCCGCCTCCATTGGCTCCGACGCCTCGTCGCGCTCGGGCTGCGACGCGCCGGCATGCAAAGGCTTGTTCGCAGCGGCAGCCTGGGCGGGGGCCGTTTGCGCTTCGAGGTGGCGTGGATCGGTCATGGCGGGCCAATTTTAGGGGCAGCTCCCTCTCAAGGCCAATGAAATTTTGATGAAACGCGCCAGAGCGCGCTGAACCCGGTAAAGTGCAGCCCAACACGCAACATCGGGGGGAGCCGCATGCCACGTGAGTCGCCAAATCGTGAGTTGCCAGTTCGAGCGTCGCCAGTTCAAGAGTCGCCGGATCGTCTGAGCGCGCGCGACCTGCGCGCCATTTCAGCCCACGCGGTGACGCGCAGCTACCCCAGGCACACGGTGGTGGTCTCCGAAGGTGACGCCACCAATTCGCTCTACGTCGTGCTCGAAGGCCGCGTCAAGATTTTTCTGGCCGACGCCAGCGGGCGGGAAATCGTGCTCGGCAGCGCCGGCCCGGGCGACTATTTCGGCGAAATGACGCTTGACGGCGGGCCGCGCTCGGCCTCCGTCATCACCGAAGAGGCGAGCCGCCTGTCGGTGATCCCCCAGGCCGATTTCCGCACCTTCACCGCCGCCAACCCGGATTTCGCTTTCCATCTGGTGCAGACACTGATCAGGCGCGTGCGCACCCTCACCGGCAACGTCAAGAGCCTCGCCCTGATGGACGTCTATGGCCGCGTCGCGCGCGTGCTGCTCGACCTCGCCCGTGAAGAACGCGGTGAACTCGTCATCGAAAACAAACCCACCCAGCGCGAGCTGGCCGAGCGCATCGGCGCCTCACGCGAGATGGTCAGCCGCATCCTCAAGGAACTCGCGGCAGGCGGCTACCTGCGGATTGACGCGCGCCGCATCGTCATCGCCAAAAACCTGCCGCAGCGTTGGTGAGTGTAAATGATGAGTGTTATTGGCGAGCGTGATGGCTGCGCACTATTCAGACCCGCCACTGCGCCAGTGCGCTGCCGTTCATTCCGCCGCAATTCCCCTTCAACGCCCTCAGCCCCACTCCCCGGCTCACCACCCAGATGACCATCGCCCCCCCGTTTGATGCAAGCGCAGCCTCGCCCCTCACCGCCAGCACCCTTGCGCGCTCCAACACCCGGCTGGTGGGCCGCTACCACCTCGGCCGCCTGCTCGGCCGCGGCGCCAGTGCCGCCGTCTATCTCGCCCAGGACGGCCTCTCGGGCGATCAGGTCGCCGTCAAGGTACTCGACGCCGCGCCCACCAACGACGCCGAAGCGGCCATGCATGCCGAACGGTTTTTCCACACCGAGTCACAACTGGCCGGGCGCCTGCGCCATCCGCACGTGGTGAGCATTCTCGACGCCGGCATCAGCGACGGACTGCGTTTTGTGGTGATGGACTACGTCGAAGGCAGCACCCTGCAGGACTGGTGCACCCCCGCCCATCTGCTGCCGGTGCCGCGCGCGGTGGAGATCCTGTACAAGTGCTGCGGCGCACTGCACCACGCCAGCCAGATCGGCGTCGTGCATCGCGACATCAAGCCCGCCAACATCCTGGTCACGCCGGGCTTTGACGTGAAGGTTTCCGACTTCGGCGCCGCCATGATGTTGCGCGGCGACACCACGCAGGTGAGCGGCGTCGGCTCGCCCGCCTACATGTCGCCGGAGCAGGTGCGCGGCGACGAACTGTCGTACCACACCGACATGTTTTCACTCGGCGCCACCGCCTACCATGTGCTCACCGGCAGGCGCCCGTTTGACGGCATCAGCACCTACGACCTGATGGAGCACATCATCAACCAGGTGGTGCCGCTGGCGGGCGACCTGCGCCCCGACGTGCCTGACGAACTCAACGCCATCGTGCGGCGCGCCATGGCCAAGCGCCCGCAGGAACGCTTCAGTACCTGGGGCGCGATGGCCGATGCGCTCGAAGACCTGCTCGGTCTTTCCCAGGCGGTCGGTGACGACCTCTCCGAGGCCGACAAATTCAGCGCCATGGCGCGCCTCGAATTTTTCCGGCCGTTCGCCGCCGTCGAGTTGTGGGAAGTCGTCAAGCTGGCGCGGTGGCGCCGCTTTGCGCCGGGCGACAACCTCATTACCGAGGGCGAACATGACCAGACCTTTTTCATCATTGCCGACGGCCTCGTCAAGGTGTCGGCGCAGGGGCAATTGCTCAACGCCGTGGGCGCCGGCGAACCGGTTGGTGAAATGGCCTGCGCGCGCCGCAACAACGATGCGCGCACCGCCACCGTCACCGCGCTCAAGGAAACCTGGGCCGTCGGCCTGCTGGTCGACGACCTCGACCGGTTTTCGCCGGCCTGCCACGCGCGCTTTTCCAACGCCTTCTTGGCCATCATGGCGCAGCGCATCACGATGCTGTCAGGGAGGTTGCTGCATACCTTGCAGGGGCAGAAGATCGGCATGGTGTGAGTCTCGCGACGTGCCTTGGCGCGAAAATCCCTGGTGCGTGCGGCTCTCAGGCCATCGTGCCGTATAAACCCGCTCCTGGAGCGCTTCCTGGCGGTGCAACATAGACCGGAATGATGCCATCGGTGTGAATATTCACGCTCAAGCAGGTGTGATATGCACATGACTTTCATCCTGCGCCGCAGTACCATTCCTTGGTAGATTTGGCCATACGGCCTGCGCTGCCTAAGGAGAAACGCCATGCCATCGACAATCATTCGATCCGGTAAAACGATTTCTGGCGCCGGTAGCAAGCGGCGGCGCGTCCTTGGTCTGGGAGCGGTTGCGTTCGCTG
>JANLTL010000398.1:0-3744 GCA_031362905.1 Burkholderiales bacterium
TTGCGCTGTTCAATCCGGCAACGCAAAAAGCCGACCGCGTCGGCTTCAAGATTCTCGACGATGCGCGCAAGGTGCGGGTATTCAAGTCCAGCGGTGCGCAGGTGGATGCCAAGTAAGCGGCATCACTACACGGAAAAACGGGAAGGA
The DNA here is from genome assembly GCA_031362905.1 of Burkholderiales bacterium. Taxonomy (GTDB): domain Bacteria; phylum Pseudomonadota; class Gammaproteobacteria; order Burkholderiales; family JAEUOS01; genus CANJDH01. The sequence goes on from JANLTL010000398.1 coordinate 148, forward strand.
CACTGAACAATGGCGCGTTTACGGTTGCAGTACAAGGAAAAGATTGTTCCCGATCTGATGAAGAAGTTCGGGTTCGAATCGGTCATGCAAGTACCCCGCATTACCAAGGTCACGCTCAACATGGGTGTGTCCGAGGCGGTGGCTGACAAAAAAGTGATGGATCACGCCGTCGCTGACATGACCAAGATTGCCGGCCAAAAGCCAGTGGTCACCAAGTCGAAAAAGGCAATTGCCGGATTCAAGATCCGCCAGGACTATCCGATCGGCTGCATGGTGACACTGCGTGGTGCGCGCATGTATGAATTTCTAGACCGTTTTGTCACGGTGGCGCTACCGCGTGTACGAGACTTCCGCGGCATCTCCGGGCGCTCATTCGATGGCCGCGGCAATTACAACATCGGGGTCAAAGAACAGATCATTTTCCCCGAGATCGAGTACGACAAGATCGACGCATTGCGCGGTCTCAATATCAGCATCACCACCACCGCCAAGACAGACGATGAGGCGCGTGCACTGCTGACGGCATTCAAATTCCCCTTCAAGGCATAGACCCAAGATGGCGAAACTGTCAACGATAAACAGGCAATTGAAGCGTGAGGCGCTCGTCAAGAAGTATGAGCCCAAACGCAAGGCCCTTTTGGCCATCATGCACGATGCCAAGCTCTCTGACGAAGAGCGCATGGACGCGCGTCTGAAAGCACAGCAATTGCCGCGCAACGCCAATCCGGTGCGTCTGCGCAATCGCTGCGAAATCACGGGTCGGCCGCGCGGTACGTACCGCAAATTCGGTCTTGCGCGCAGCAAATTGCGTGAAGCGGCAATGCGTGGCGAGATCCCCGGTCTCGTCAAAGCCAGCTGGTAAGGTTTAGGAGAAAAATTCATGAGCATGAGCGATCCTATCGCCGATATGCTGACGCGCATTCGCAACGCCCAGTCTGCTGAAAAGACTGAAGTCAAGATGCCGTCGTCCTAGCTGAAAATCGCGATCGCCCGCGTCCTCAAGGACGAAGGTTACGTTGACGACTTCGTCACGCGCGATGAAGCGGGCAAGTCGGAGCTGTCGATTGCATTGAAGTATTACGCCGGGCGTCCGGTGATTGACCGCATCGAGCGTGTCAGTCGCCCGGGCCTGCGCATCTACAAGGGCAAGGAAGACATTCCGACCGTGATGAACGGTCTTGGGGTGGCCATCCTCTCGACGTCGCAAGGCGTCATGACCGACCGCAAGGCGCGCGCTACCGGAGTTGGTGGCGAAGTGCTGTGCGTGGTCGCGTAAAGGGGAGTCAGACATGTCTCGTGTAGGTAAAAGCCCGATTGCCGTGCCCAAAGGCGTGGACGTTGCCATCACTGCCGATCAGGTTACCGTCAAGGGGCCGCTTGGCTCACTGACGCAGCGCCTAACCGGTGTGGTCACGCTGGTGCGAGAAGGCGAAGAATTGAAAGTCAAGCCCGCCAACGACTCGCGTGATGCGGATGCGATGTCCGGCACCGTGCGGGCTCTGGTAAACAACATGGTGACGGGTGTGACCAAGGGTTTTGAGAAAAAGCTAAACCTGGTGGGGGTGGGTTATCGCGCCCAAGTGCAAGGTGACAAGCTCAATCTGTCGCTGGGCTTCAGCCATCCGGTGGTGCATGCGATGCCCAAGGGCGTAAAGGCCGAAACGCCGCTGCAAACCGAAATCATCATCAAGGGTATTGACCGCCAGTTGGTTGGCCAGGTCGCTGCCGAAGTGCGCGCTTACCGTCCACCTGAACCCTATAAGGGCAAGGGAGTACGTTATTCCGATGAGCGCGTGGTCATCAAAGAGACCAAGAAGAAGTAAGGGCTGACATGGATAAAAAAGAATCCCGTCTGCGCCGTTCGCGCAAGACCCGCCTGAAAATTGCGGAACTCAAAATCAATCGTCTCGCGGTGCATCGCACCAACGGGCACATCTATGCGCAGGTTCTTAATGGCGGCAAGGTGCTGGCAAGCGCCTCGACCAACGAGCCTGAAGTACGCAAGGATCTGCCCAAAGGCGGCAACACCACGGCTGCAGCTGCGGTAGGCAAGCGCATCGCTGAAAAGGCGAAAGCTGCCGGTGTCAGCGAGGTGGCGTTCGATCGTTCCGGGTTTGCCTATCATGGCCGCGTCAAGGCGCTGGCTGAAGCCGCGCGTGAAGCCGGTCTGAAGTTTTAAGCAGGTAAAGATCATGGCAAAAATGCAAAAAGTTCAGGCGGGTGCAGAAGCGCGCGACGATGGCCTGAAGGAAAAAATGATCGCGGTCAACCGGGTCACCAAAGTGGTGAAGGGCGGGCGTATTCTCGGCTTCGCCGCCCTCACGGTAGTCGGCGACGGTGATGGCCGCATTGGTATGGGCAAGGGCAAATCGCGCGAAGTGCCGGTGGCTGTGCAAAAGGCCATGGACGAGGCGCGCCGCAAGATGGTCAAGATCCAGCTCAAGAACGGCACCCTGCAACATGCCGTCATGGGTCGCCACGGAGCCGCCAAAGTGTTCATGCAGCCAGCCACCGAAGGAACCGGCATTATCGCTGGTGGCCCCATGCGTGCGGTGTTTGAGGTGCTCGGGGTCACGAACGTGCTCGCCAAGTGCCATGGTTCGACCAACCCCTACAACGTGGTGCGTGCGACGCTCAATGGCCTGACCGAAATGACCACGCCGGCCGAGATCGCTGCCAAGCGCGGCAAATCAATCGAAGACGTTTTGGCCGCTTGACTGAGGGAAAAATGGCTGACAAGAAAACAATCAAGGTGACGCTGGTGAAAAGCCCGGCGGGTACCAAAGAATCGCACCGCGCCACAGTGCGCGGCTTGGGTCTGCGCCGCCTTAATTCGTCGCGCGTGCTCGAAGATACGCCGGCAGTGCGCGGCATGGTCAACAAAGTCTACTACCTGGTAAAGGCCGAAGCGGTCTAACCGCTCCTGCACGCACCTCAAGACGCAAGGATTCATCATGGAACTCAATACGATCAAGCCGGCCGAAGGCGCGAAAAAAGCACGCCGCCGCGTTGGGCGTGGTATTGGCTCAGGGTTGGGCAAGACTTCCGGTCGCGGTCACAAGGGCCAGAAATCGCGCTCCGGCGGATTTCACAAGGTGGGCTTCGAGGGTGGTCAGATGCCGCTGCAGCGCCGCCTGCCCAAGCGCGGGTTTTTCTCGCAGACGCGCGAATTTGTCGCTGAAGTCAATTTGTACGATTTGGAAAAAATGGTTGAGACCGACATCAATCTCGAGACGCTTCGGGACGCGGGTGTTGTGCCTACGCTGACCCTGCGTGCCAAGGTGATCCTCTCCGGCAAGCTGACGCGCAAAGTGCAACTGACCGGTATCGGTGCCACCAAGGGCGCCAAGGCAGCGATTGAAGCCGCTGGCGGCTCGCTCGCCTAACGTCACTAGCTCTTAGAACACGGGACTCGATCGGTGGCAACCAACGCAATGGCAGTGGCCAAATCAGGCAAGTTCGGCGACTTGAAGCGCCGCCTTGTCTTTTTGGTGCTGGCCATCATCGTCTACCGCATCGGCGCCCACATTCCGGTACCCGGAATTGACCCAGTGCAATTGGCTGACCTGTTCAAGCAAGCCAAAGGCGGTATCCTTG
>JANLTL010000419.1:0-2447 GCA_031362905.1 Burkholderiales bacterium
GGACATTGTCGTCGGGTTGATGACCGAATTCGACGATGTCGAGTTGCTGCAAGGGTTGTTCGGTGCCGATCAGCTTAAGAAAAGCACGCGCGGACTTCGCGTTCTCGACGCCGAAGCAGGTGAGTCTTGCTGCAACCGCGCGCACTTGCGCGGGCAGGCTCCAATCGAGCAGGGCCGGCGCACCTTCGGCTTTGAGGTCGCCGAGCGTGGTGGGGATGAGGTAGAGCGTGCCGGGCTTCATCATGTAAGTCGCGTTGCGGTTCGCGCGCCAGTGCCAGCAAACGTGCTCATGCTGCGGCCGCGCCGGGCAATGGACGCGCCACCAACAAGGGGTCTACCCCTTCTGCGCGCAGCATGCGCGTGAGCGCAATTAGCGGCAGTCCGATCAAGGCGGTGGGGTCGTCACCGGACAGGGTTTGCATCAGGGCGATGCCCAGCCCTTCCGATTTGGCCGACCCGGCGCAGTCGTAAGGCTGCTCGGCGCGCAGGTAGGCATCGATCTGGTCGTCGGTCAGGTCGTGCATGCGTACGACGATGCTGACAATGTCCGACTGCACTCGTCCGGTGGCGGCATTGACGAGCGCGAGCGCGGTGTCAAAGTGCACTGTCTTGCCGCGCATGAAGCGCAATTGCCCGGTCGCCACCTCGTGCGTGCCGGGCTTGTCGAGCTTGCGGCCTTCGCAATGGGCGACCTGATCCGAACCGATGACGAGGCCATGCGTGCGTGACGCCGCAATCGCCTGTGCTTTGGCGATGGCGAGCCGGAGTGACAGGTCGCGCGGGGCCTCATGCGGCAGCGGCGTTTCGTCCACCCTGGGGGCCAAGGCGACAAACGGCATGCCGAGGCGCTGCAGGAGCTCATGGCGGTAGCGCGATGTGGAGGCGAGATAAATGGGGATTTGAGCGAGCGCGGACATGACGTGATGTTACCGCGATGTGCTCCGGTTCCGAGGAAACTGGCCGGTGCCCGGTCGGCGCCGCACTCGCGGCAGGCGGCCTTGGCCGCAGGGGGTTCCGGAAGCAGAGAAAGTGCGCTAAGGTTTTGACGAATAACGCATAATTTGGTTATAATCCGCTCAACGCCCCAACGATTTTGCTGTGGGGCGTTTGTTGTTTTTGGTGGATTGCCTGTTTCTGGGCGGTTTCAGTGTGATTCCTGGCTTTGCGCGTTCGAATCAATTGCGGTTTGATGTATCGGCGGTCGATTGAGTGATGGATTCCTGGCTGATTGATACCCGCCGTATGGCTGAGCGTGGTGAGCGCGTTGAACGGCGGTTGACGACGCGTGATTTGCCGCGCTTGCGCAAGGAGTGCAGTACGCCGTTTGCGCCGGTTGAGGTGTCAGTGACGGGTGTGCGCACGCCACTGGGCAAACCAGGTGTAAGGGTGTCGATGCGGGCGCAGGTGAAGGTGCCGTGTCAGCGCTGCCTGAAGCCTCTGCCACTTGAATTGGATCTGGCATGTGCGATTGAGTGGGTGGCGAGTGAGTCGGAGCAGGCGCTGCGCGACGCCGACGACGTGTGGGATGCAGTGATTGCGGTCGAGCAGGCCGATTTGCTGCCGTTGCTGGAGGATGAGTTGTTGTTGGCGGTGCCGTTTGCGCCGATGCATCAGGCGTGCCTGAGTGGTGCGGCGGTTGAGGCGGGCGAGAAGGTGTCACCGTTCGCAGCACTGGCGAATTTGAAGAATACGCAGTAGTGGCTTGGCAATGTGGCAGGTACATCGCTTGTACCGGGTCGATTGCAAGTTGTGAATTCAGTTTTTCTTTTCTTTTTTGAGTTGAAGGAGTTTCATCATGGCAGTCCAGCAGAATAAAAAATCCCCGTCCAAGCGCGGCATGCATCGCGCCCACGACTTTCTGACCAACCCACCCTTGGCCGTTGAGCCGGTGACCGGTGAAGTGCATCTGCGCCACCACATCAGCCCGACCGGTTTTTACCGCGGCAAAAAAGTTGTCAAGGGCAAGGGCGAGTAAGTTACCCTCGGTCTGACCAAGGCCTGACTGCGCCTGCATGGCACAGCGCCCCGGTACAGCGTCCGCAGCTTCTGCGGTGTCTACGGTTTCTACGGTTTCAGCCGCGTCTGCCGTGTCCGCCGTTTCTATTGCGATTGACGCGATGGGCGGCGATATTGGTCCGCGCGTCACCGTCGACGCAGCATTGCAATTTTTGGCGCGTCACGCCGATGCGCGCGTGCTGTTGGTTGGTTTGCCGGATGTGATTGAAGCTGAGCTTGCGCATCTGAACGGCGCGGCGGCGGCGGTGTTCGGCCGCTATGAAATTTGCGCGGCGTCCGAGGTCATTGCCATGGACGATCCGCCGGCGCAGGCGATGCGCCGCAAGCGCGACTCGTCCATGCACCGCGCGCTCGGCCTCGTTAAAGAGGGCCGCGCCGATGCCGCCATTTCAGCCGGCAATACCGGCGCGTGGATGGCCATTTCCAGCGTC
>JANLTL010000432.1:0-2411 GCA_031362905.1 Burkholderiales bacterium
CCTGCGTCGCGCCATGCGTCTCTCGCGCGGTGACCCCACCGTGTTCCTGACCCGGCCGCTGTCGCGGGTGATGCTGCTGATGGCGCTGGCGATGATTGTCATCATCTCGCTGCCGGCATTGTCGAAGAAGCGCCAGGAGACTTTCGTCGAGGTTTGAGACGCACGTTTTTTCGGGTTGAACGACGGGGCGCATGGTGCGCCCCGTTTGTTTTTGATAATCTCGATGATTGCCGCGCTGTCGTTGTGCAGCCGCCGCAACCATACCTCGCAACCATTCCCGATGAAGATCCAGAACTAATGAAACTATGGAAAACCTTGGTGGGAGCCGGTTTAGTGAAGGCCAATTTCACCGCATGACACGAGGAACCAGTATGAAACGTCGCACCCTTCTTCAAGCCGCAGGCGCTGCTGCTGCCGTCGCTGCGCTACCGGACGCGTTGGCGCAGGCCTACCCGGGTAAGCCGATCCGCCTGATCATCCCGTTTCCACCGGGAGGCGCGACCGACATCTTCGGCCGCGTGCTGGCACAAAAACTGGGCGAGTTGATCGGGCAGGCCGTGGTGATCGAAAACCGCCCCGGCGCCGGCGGCGTCATCGGCTCGGAGATGGCCTCCAAGGCTGCACCGGATGGCTACACCATCCTGTTGGCGACCACCTCGACCCATTCCATCGGCCCCGCGCTCAACCCGAAGATGCCGTACGACGCGCGCCGCGATTTCGTGCCGGTGATCCATTTGGCCGATGCCACCAACATCCTGATTGCCTCGCCCACGCTGCCGGTGAACAACCTTAAGGAACTGATCGCCTATGCCAAGGCCAATCCGGGCAAGCTCAACTTCGGCTCATCGGGCAACGGCACCATCGTGCATCTGACCGGCGAGCAGTTCAAGGCCGCTACCGGGACCTTCATCGTGCACATCCCCTACAAGGGCACGGCGCTGACGATTCCCGACCTGATCGCGGGACAAATTGCGTTCGTGTTTGACAACATCGCCTCGGCCCTCCCACACGTGAGGAGCGGCAAGGTCAAGAGCCTCGGCATCTCGCAGTTGAAGCGCTCGCCGCTGGTGCCGGACATTCCGACCATGGACGAAGCCGGCATGAAGGGTTTCGAGAGCAACACCTACTTCGGCGTGTTTGCCCCGGCCGGCACACCGGCGCCGATCGTGCAGCGCCTCAATGCCGAAATCAACAAGGCCCTGCAAGCGGCAGATTTTCGCGAGCGCCTGGGCGCCCTCGGCGCCGAGCCGGTCGGCGGCCCGCCCGAAGCACTCGCGCGTGCCGTGGCACGCGATTTCGACAAATATGCCGCCGTGATCAAGCGCGCCGGCATCAAGCCAGACTAAGCGCCTCATCCCGATTTCCCCGCCGTCCCGAAAGCGTCCCATGCAATTCGACTGGAATTTCCCCTACGCCACCAAGCGCATCCCCGTCTTTGCCAAAAACGTGGTGGCGACTTCGCAACCGCTGGCCGTGCAGGCCGGCATCGATACCTATCGCCGTGGTGGCAACGCGGTCGACGCCGCCATTGCCACCGCCATCACGCTGACCATCGTCGAGCCCATCTCGAACGGCTTGGGGAGCGACGCGTTCTGCATCCTGTGGGACGGCAAGCAAATGCATGGCCTCAACGCTTCGGGCCGCTCGCCTGCAGGCTGGACGCCGGAATACTTCAAACAGTTCGGCCCGGTGCGGCCGGAGCGCGGCGCCAACAGCGTGACCGTGCCCGGCGCGGTGTCGGCGTGGCGCGCCATGAGCGACAAGTTCGGCAAGCTGCCGTTTGGGGATCTTTTCGAGTTTGCGATTCGTTATGCCAGTGACGGCTACCTCGTCAGCCCCATCGTCCACCAGAAGTGGAAAGCGATGGAGCCGATCCTGAAAAGCCAGCCGGGCTTCGCGGAACACTTTTTGCCCAAGGGTCGCACGCCGCATATCGGCGAAAAATTCGCCCTCAAGGGCGCGGCCGCGTCGCTCGAGGCGATCGCCAAGTCCAAGGGGGACGCGTTCTACCGTGGCGCGCTCGCTGCCGCCATCGCCAAACACTCGCAAGCCAATGGTGGCGTGATGACCGAGGCTGACCTCGCGGCGCACACCTGCGACTGGGTCACGCCGATCCAGAAAAATTATCGCGGCTACACCATGCACGAGATCCCGCCCAACGGGCAAGGCATCGCCGCGTTGATGGCGCTGGGCATGCTGGAGCACTATGACTTAGGCGCGCTCGACCCCGATGGCCCGGAGAGCCTGCATCTGCAGATCGAAGCGATGAAGCTTGCCTTCGCCGACATCAATGCCTATGTCGCCGATGGACGCTTCATGACGAAAGTGACCACCGAGCATCTGCTCGACGACGCCTACCTGAAGTCGCGCTCGAGGCTCATCGACATGAAAAAGGCGATCGACTTCAAGGC
>JANLTL010000514.1:0-1845 GCA_031362905.1 Burkholderiales bacterium
GCCGAATTATCTCCTCTTCGCCCCTGCGGGCGTCCCCTCGTGCGGTTGTGCTACTGGCATAGCTGCAGACCTGTCTCAAACCTTGGCGAAGCGGCGATCGCTTGAGGTGTAGATGTCCAGCAGGGTAGGGCTACGCCGGCGGCCTTGTGGGGCATCGAGCCTTAGCCGTACCAGGTGACGATGACGCCCGTCGGCGTGGTCGGTGTACTCGATGGGCAGGTGAAATCGAGGATCCGCGACGATTTCGTCGATCGCATCGAGTCCGGCATCGACTTCTGCCAGCATCGGGCCGGTCCAGCGCCGCTGGTAGCATGACGGACTCAAGTGCTCAACTCCCTCATCCTGCGCTGTTGGCAGCGTGCGCGAAAGGGCGTGCGTAGCAGGGCGCGCGTATCAAGGTGTCTTGTGCGCTGCAACTTGACGCAGCTTGAGCGGGTCAGGCAGACTTTGTCTGGACAACCGTATAAATCGCCCTCAGCCGGTCAGTGGCTTGCAGCGAATGAAAAAAAACGGAGGCGGCGCCAAGAGCGTCCAGGCATGATCAGCGCGTGCCGATTTACACGCTGATTGAAAGACACTATGGCGAGCGCATCATCGAAGTGCAGCAGGTGATGCGCCCGACTGCCATTCCGGCAAAAAAAGCCCGCGCACTCAAGGTTCGTCACGGTTCTGCCGGTCTGGAGATTACCCGCCACTACATGGGGGCTGACGACAAGATGTTGCTGGTGTCACGCAGCCTGTATCCGGCGGGCCGGTTTTCCTATTCGATGTCGCTGTGCTTTGCGTGGCAGGTTACGACGGCCAAGGCCGCTTGAGCCATACTTGTCTGCGCTGATTTCTACTCTGTTGGAACACACTACCTTTCAGGACCTCACATGAACGCACCCACCACTGCCCGCGAAATCGCCGCTGCCGCACCACAGGAAACGATCTCGCAAACGCTGGCCGGGTTTGCCGCCAACTTGCGTTTCGAAGACATTCCGGCCAAGGTGGTCGAGCGCGCCAAGCTGCACGTGCTGGACTGTATCGGCATCGGCATTGCCTCCGGAGGATTCGAGTTCGGCCAGCGCACCATCAATGCGCTGGTGGCCCTTGGCGAATCCGGCCCCTATCCAGTGCTCGGCACGGCGTTCAGCCTGCCCTTGCGCGACGCCATACTGGCCAATGGCACGCTGATCCACGGCCTCGATTTTGACGACACCCACTCTGGCGGTGTGATTCACGCGTCGGTCAGCTCAGTCGCTGCGGTGCTCGGCGTCGGCCAACGGGAAGATGCCAGCGGCCGCGACGCACTGGCCGCGTATCTGGTGGGGGTGGAGACCTCGAGCCGCATCGGACATGCCGCGCAGAATGGTTTTCATCAACGCGGCTTCCATCCCACTGGCCTGGTCGGTATCTTCGGCGCCACCCTGGCGATTGGCCGTCTGTCAGGCATGACGGCGGCGCAATTGGTCCAGGCGCAGGGCATCGCGCTGTCCATGGCGTCCGGCAGTCTGGAATTTCTCGAAGACGGTGCCTGGACCAAGCGCATGCACCCGGGCTGGGCGGCGGCTTCAGCGGTGACTGCCTGCGCGCTGGCGCGCGCAGGCTTTGTCGGCCCGAAACGGGCATACGAAGGGCGTTACGGTCTGTTCAATGCGCATATCGATCCCAAGCATCCGTTCGATATCGGCCTGTGCAGCGCCGCGCTGGGTGATACCTGGGAAATGCTCAATGTCGCGATGAAGCCTTATCCGGCCTGCCACTTCAATCACGCCTTCGCTGATGCCGCATTGGAATTGCGGCGCAATCACAGCTTTGCGATTGACGACATCGTTGGAATCACAGCGCGTATTGGTGCCGGAC
>JANLTL010000523.1:0-5637 GCA_031362905.1 Burkholderiales bacterium
TCGGCATTGCCGACATCAGCATGCCCGACTTCGGGGACAGTGTCGAAATCAAACCGGACGAAGTGCCGGTGTTCTGGGCCTGCGGCGTGACGCCGCAGTCGGCAATCCGCGCCGCCAAGCCACCCATTTCGATTACGCACAAACCGGGCTGCATGCTGGTGACCGACATTCGCAATGCCGAGCTGGCGGTGGCCGCATGAGCGCTGCATCGGTGGTGACGCAGCAGAGGCGCTGGCAGTTCTGGGTGGATCGTGGCGGTACCTTCACCGACCTGGTGGCGCGCGCGCCCGACGGCACGCTCAAGACCCACAAGCTGCTCTCCGAGAACCCGGAGCAATACAAGGATGCGGCGCTGGCCGGTATTCGGCATTTTCTGGGGCTGGCAAAGGGGGAGCGCATCCCCGGTGAGGTGATCGAAGCGGTGAAGATGGGCACCACGGTGGCTACCAATGCGTTGCTTGAACGCAAGGGCGACCGCACGGTACTGTTCATCACCCAGGGCTTTCGCGACCAGTTGCGCATCGGGTACCAGAACCGCCCGCGCATCTTTGACCGCCACATCGTATTGCCGGAGCTGCTCTACAGCGAGGTCGTGGAAGTGACCGAACGCGTTGGTGCGCAGGGTGATCCGGTGACGCCGTTGGACGTCGAGAAAGCGCGCGCCGACCTGAAAGCCGCATGGGACAAGGGTTTCCGCGCGATTGCGATTGCCTTCATGCATGGCTACCGCTTCAATGCGCACGAGAAAGTCGTCGCAACAATGGCACGCGAAATCGGCTTTACACAAGTCTCGGTATCGCACGAAGTTTCGCCGCTGATGAAGCTGGTGTCGCGCGGCGATACTACGGTGGTCGATGCCTACCTCTCGCCGATTTTGCGGCGCTACGTGAGCCAGGTGGCGTCCGAGCTCGAAGGCGCGCGCCTGATGTTCATGCAGTCTTCCGGCGGCCTCACTTCGTCCGAATTGTTTCAAGGCAAGGATTCGATTTTGTCCGGCCCCGCCGGCGGCATTGTCGGCATGGTGCAGACGGCGGCGGGCGCCGGGTTCGACAAGGTAATCGGCTTCGACATGGGCGGCACCTCGACTGACGTGTCGCACTACGCCGGTGAGTACGAGCGCGCCTTTGAGACGCTGGTGGCCGGTGTGCGCATGCGCGCGCCGATGATGAGTATCCACACCGTGGCGGCGGGCGGCGGCTCGATTCTGCATTTCGACGGCAGCCGTTATCGCGTCGGGCCTGATTCGGCTGGCGCCAATCCGGGCCCGGCTTCGTACCGGCGCGGCGGGCCGCTGGCTGTGACCGACGCCAACGTCATGCTCGGCAAGGTGCAGCCCAAATTCTTCCCCACGGTGTTCGGGCGTGAGGCCAATGAAGCGCTTGATTTTGCCGTCACGGCGGCGAAGTTTGTGGCACTCGCCACCGAGATAGAGCAGAGCTCCGGCAGCAAGAAATCGCCAGAAGAAGTCGCCGAAGGTTTCATCCAGATCGCGGTCGAGAACATGGCCAATGCGATCAAGAAGGTGTCGGTGGCGCGCGGTTACGACATCACGCAGTACACGCTGCAGTGCTTCGGCGGAGCGGGAGGGCAGCACGCTTGCCTGATCGCCGACAAGCTCGGCATCCCGCGCGTCTACATCCACCCATACGCCGGCGTGCTCTCCGCCTATGGCATGGGCCTCGCAGATTTGACCGCCATGCGCGAGTGCGCCATCGAATTGAAGTTGGTGCCTGCCTCAAGAGCCGCTCTGGATGCGGCTTTCGAGGCCTTGGCCGCCGAGACCCGCTCCCAGATTGCCTCACAGGGCATCGCTCTTTCACAAATAGTTGTCAAGCAGCGTGTCCATGTGCGCTACGACGGCACCGACTCGGCATTGGTCGTCGATGACGGCACGCTCGAAGAAATCAAGGCGCGCTTCGAAGCCGCCTACCGCATGCGCTATTCCTTTCTGATGGAGCACAAGGCCCTGGTGGTCGAGGCCGTCTCGGTGGAAGCGATTGGCCAGTCCGGACATAGCGCCCAGGCAGCGTTCCCGGCTACCGAGCGCAGCGGGGCATTGGCGCCGGTCGAATCGGTGCGCATGTTTTCCGGCGGAGCGGCGCACGTCACACCGGTGTATCTGCGCGACGCGATGCAACCCGCCGACAAACTGCTTGGCCCCGCGATCATTGCCGAACAGAACGCCACCACCATCGTCGAGCCGGGCTGGCAACTGGAGGTGACGGCGCTCAACCATCTGTTGCTGACGCGCGCCGTACCACGCCCCAAGCAGCACGCCATCGGCACCACGGCCGACCCGGTGATGCTGGAGATCTTCAACAACCTCTTCATGGCGATTGCCGAGCAGATGGGTTTGACGCTCGCGAACACGGCGTACTCGGTCAACATCAAGGAACGCCTCGATTTTTCGTGTGCGGTGTTCAACCAGCACGGCGACCTGATTGCCAACGCGCCGCACATGCCGGTGCACCTGGGCTCGATGGGCGAGAGTATCAAGACCGTGATTCGCGAGAACACGCCTGCCAACAGCAAAGAGATGAAGCCCGGCAACGTCTACGTGCTCAACGCACCGTACAACGGTGGCACACACCTGCCGGATATCACGGTGATCACGCCGGTGTTCGACAACGAGGGAAAACACATCCTGTTCTACGTCGGCTCGCGTGGCCACCATGCCGACATCGGCGGCATTTCGCCCGGCTCGATGCCACCCAATTCCAAGGTGGTCGAAGAGGAGGGCGTGCTGATCGACAACTTCCTGCTGGTCGAGGAGGGGCGCCTGCGCGAAGCCGAGACGCGTGCGCTGCTGGCCTCGGGCAAGTATCCGTCACGCAACGTCGAGCAAAACATGGCTGACCTGCGCGCCATGATCGCCGCGAATGAAAAGGGCGTACAGGAATTGCGCCGCATGGTCGGCGAGTTCGGCCTTGCAACCGTGCATGCCTATATGCAGCACGTGCAGGACAACGCCGAAGAGGCGGTACGCCGCGTGATCGATGTGCTCAAAGACGGCGAGTTCAGCTACGCGATGGACCATGGCGCCATCATCAAGGTCAAGATCACGCTCGACAAACAGAGCCGCACCGGCATCATCGACTTCACCGGCACCAGCATGCAGGTGGCGAACAACTTCAATGCGCCCTCGGCAGTCTGCTACGCGGCGGTGCTCTACGTGTTTCGTTCGCTGGTCGATGATGACATCCCGCTCAACGCGGGCTGCCTCAAACCGCTGAGTATCATCATTCCCGAAGGCTCGATGCTCAACCCGCGCTATCCCGCAGCGGTGGTGGCCGGAAACGTCGAAACCAGCCAGTGCCTCACCGATACGCTCTACGGCGCGCTCGGCGTGATGGGCGCCAGCCAGGGCACGATGAACAACTTCACCTTCGGCAATGACACCTACCAGTATTACGAAACCATCTCGTCAGGCAGCGGCGCTGGCGATGGTTTCGACGGCTGCACGCCAGTGCAAACCCACATGACCAACAGCCGCATGACCGACCCCGAAGTGCTCGAATTTCGTTATCCTGTGCGTGTCGAAGAGCATTCGATCCGCTATGGCTCGGGTGGCAAGGGCAAGTGGAACGGTGGTCCCGGTGCGTTGCGGCGCATCCGCTTCCTCGAAACCATGACCGGCGGTGTGCTCTCCGGCCATCGGCGCGTGCCGCCTTACGGCATGAAGGGCGGGGCTGATGGGGAAGTAGGAAAGAACTGGGTCGAGCGCGTGGATGGCTCGATCACGTCATTGGGTGGCAGTGATGAAACCCTGTGCCAGCCGGGCGATGTATTTGTGATTCAGACGCCGACGGCGGGGGGATTTGGACGAATACCATGACGCATCGGCCCTTGTGCGTTGGGTTTTGCAGAATGAGCACGATATACGTGTAATATACGTGAATTGAATCGAGGGAGAGCGGTCATGCCCCAACTCAATCTATACGTCGACGAAGCCACACACATGCACATTAAACGCTCAGCCAAAGCCTCCGGAGTGTCGCTGTCAAAATGGGTCAGCGCGATAGTGCGCGAGAAAACCGCCAGCGAATGGCCTGCCGAGGTGCTGGCGCTTTCAGGCGCATGGAAGGATTTTTCCTCTCTAGAAGAGATTCGGAAGAGCAAAGGTAAAGACCTGCCGCGCGAGGCGTTTTGACCGCATGGCAGAGTCACCATGTTCGCGCTCGACACCAATACGCTGATCTACTACTTCAAGGGGGCTGGACGTGTGTCAGCGCGCATGAGCGCGCTCGCGCCATCCGAAATTGGCATTCCCGTGGTGGTGCTGTACGAGCTTGAAACGGGCATCGCGAAGTCGCAGCAACCGCAAAAGCGTCGCAAGCAACTCGATACGCTTTTGGCCGCTACCAGAGTTCTCCCTTTCGACCGTGCAGCAGCGCGACATAGTGCGAGCCTGCGCGCATTGCTGGAAAGAAGCGGCACGCCGATGGGACCAATCGATACGCTGGTTGCCGGCATTGCGATTGCGCAATCGGCGACGCTGGTTACGCGCAATACCATCGAGTTTTCACGCGTGCCGGCGTTGCGGCTTGCCGACTGGTACTGAGCCGGTTTCGGAAGACCGACGCTAACGCATGACCTCGTCGAGATAGTGGCGCACGATGTCAGGCGCGAGCGCCTGGCACTCACGATCGACTATGAACCGGGTGGCGCGCTGCATCGCCGCGAGATCCAGTTCCGCTGCCGGCAAAATCTGTGCGCCCGCTTCGCGCAATCGGTGAATCATGCTGTCGTCCTCGCTCGCCGCTTGTTGCCGCTGCGTGTGTGTCGCATCGGCCGCTCCGGCGCACAGCGCGTCTTGCTGTGGCGTCGAGAGTGATGCGAACCACGCGCGATTGCAGACCAGCAGCAGTGCGCTGAAGAAATGGCCGGTGAGACTCACGTAGGGGTGATGCCGGTGCAGGCCGAAGTGGAAGGTGTTGGTGAGCGGATTTTCCTGCGCATCGACTTCGCGTGACTGCACCACGCGCACCAGGTCCTTGACGTCGATCGACCGGGGCAGAAACCCGAGCGCAGCCAGCGCTTCGCGGTAAATGGCGCTGTCGAGCGTGCGGATGCTGAGACCGGTGCAATCGGCCGGGCTGCGGATCGGCCGCACGCCATTGGTCAGGTGGCGAAAGCCGTTGTCCCAGAAGCCCAGCACCTTGTAGCCGGTGCGTGCTTCGATTGCCTTGGTGAGCACTTCGCCGGCAGCGCCATCGAGGGCGCGGAAAACGGCGCTGCGGCTGCGCACCGTAAAGGGCAGGTCGAGGGCGGCCAGTTCGGGCACTCTGGACGCCAGATAGCCGGTGGCGATATAACAAATCTGCCGGGCGCCGCCATCGACGCTGCCAAACAGTGACGCCGCCGTTTCACCGCTCGCCGTGATATTGGCTTCCAGCCGGAGATTGCCTGCGCCGAACGCCGGCGCCAGCTGCGCGGCAATCGCCTCCAGGGACGCGGTGAGAATCGACCTCGGCCCCTGATAGCCGGCAAGGTGTACCGGGGGCGGGGCACTCATTGCATCAGGTGCTCTTGATGTTGGCTTCCTTGATGATCTTTTGCCACTTGGCGTAGTCATCCTTGATGATCTGCGTCAGTTGTGCCGGCGTGCGCGGCCAGGGGTCGAGGCCGGCACCGGTC
>JANLTL010000537.1:0-21315 GCA_031362905.1 Burkholderiales bacterium
AGCAGTGCCAATGTCAACGCCAGCCCTGACAGCACCAGCCGCGCCGGCACCGCGAACCTCGGAGTGAATCTCAAACGCGCAATTCCTTGACCATTTGCGAGAATTGTCGCACGCCCGCCGCGTCGCGCTGCGGCCCATAGCGCAGGGCTGCATAGGTTACGGCAATCGCCTGCACGCCGGACAGCAGCGCGCCAAATGCGGCTTCTGGCAACTGCCGCGCGCGCAATTCGGTTGCGGCGCGGCGCGCAAAATCGAGCGGGCCTTCGGCTGGTGCGCGCACTACACCGGCACGTGCCAAGCGTTTGCAAAATCGCTCCCACGCGCGCTGCACCGGGTCGTGCTCGCGCCGCGCCTTGAGCAGCCAGCCGGTTACTACCAACGACACCAGACCCATGCCAATCGTCATGGCAATCACCATGTCCTGCCACGATGGTGTTTTCATGCCAAGACGCTCCAGGGTTTCTTTCTGGCGGTCCGGGCTGTAATTGAGTACCCATTGATTCCAGGTGTTGGTCACCGCTTCCCAATTGAACTTGAACTTTTGCAGCGCGTCGGTGCTCCACCCCGGGGCGTAGCGTGTGATCAACGGCTGGGCGAATCGTTGCGGCAAGGCGCCGCCGAGGCCGCGCTCAATGCGGGCGGGCGACACCGCCGCCGTCGGGTCGACACGCATCCAGCCGCGACCCGCTATCCACACTTCGCTCCAGGCATGGGCATCGGCCTGGCGTACGGTGAAAAAACCATCGACCGGGTTGATTTCGCCTCCCTGGTAGCCGGTGACTACCCGCGCCGGGATGCCCGCCATGCGCATCATCACTGTGAAGGCCGATGCATAGTGTTCGCAAAAGCCCCGTTTGGTGATGAACAGAAATTCGTCGACCGGGTTGTTGTCGAGCAATGGCGGCTCGAACGTGTAGAAAAATTCTTCGGTGCGAAAGTAGCGCAGTGCGCGCGCCACCATGGCCTCCCCCCTGGTGCCTTCAAATACCCACGTGGCAATCATTTCGCGCGTGCGCGCGTTGCTGCGCGGGGGCAGAACAAGGTAGGGCGCGAGATCAGTATGTTCTTCGAAGGCCACCGGCCGGTAGGATGGGTATGAGCGTGCGTCGTAGCGCAAGCGGCTCTGCGTCGGCTTGGTATTGATGGGTTGGAGATCAGGTGTGAGGCGGGCGTACTCTGGCAGTTTGGTGGGCATCTCCAGCGCGAACAGCCATGGTTTGGAAAGCGGTTCAAGCGTCACCGTGTAGTCGACAGCGGCGCCTGCCTCTTCGAAACGTGAAGGCCGCAGTGGATTGCCGGCCTGCATGCGCCAATTGCGTCCGTCGAATGCCGACAGTACCGGGCCGCGCCAGTACATGCTCGATTCTTTGGGAGTTGGCGAGTTGAACTTGACGCGGAATGCCACGCCGTCTGAAAGTGAAAGCGACGTGATTTGCCCCGGCGACATCGATTCTGACAGCCCCGATGTTGAGGCCGTCGAGTCGGCGGGCAGGCCCCACAGGGGACCATTGACACGCGGAAACAACAAGAACAGCACCAGCATCATCGGGAACGCCTGCAAAATGATCAGGCCTGCCAGACGCGTCTGCGCCAGCACCGGCATCGGCGCGGCGTCACGATTGGCGGCGATCAACACTGACGTGATCAGCACCAGCGATACCAGCATCAGGGCAGCGATGCCGATGGTTTGCGAATAAAAGAAATTGGTGAGAATCAAAAAATAGGACAAGAACACAGCGACCACGACATCGCGCTTGCTCCGGGTTTCCAGCAGCTTCAGCGATAGCATCAAGGTAACGAAGGTGACGCCAGCGTCGCGCCCGAACAAGGTACGATGGGTCCACAACGTGCCCGCGATGGCCAAGCCCAGCAGCAGCATCAGCAGCCATTTGGAAGGTAGTCTCACCGGCGCAAAGCCGCTGCGCCAGGTCAACCATAAGCGCCACATGAACATCAGCGTGGCAAAGCCGACGCACCAGGTGGGCAAATGGGCGCTATGCGGCCCGAGTACCGGCACCAGGGCGGCGAGCAGGGTGACTATCACCAGGCGGCTGGCCGGCTGGTCTTGCGAAACCGCGTCTGACGCGAGCGTCTCGCGGGTCATCGGCAGCACCTTGGGGAAGAAGCGCTTGCTGGCCATGACGGACCTATGCCGCAGCGCTGACCGCAGGTTCGCGCAGTTGGTACAGTGCCAGCGCGCGTAGGCACTCGCTGCGGTGCGGTTCGGCAAGTCCGGGGCCGATGTCGTCTGCGCCGAGCCTGAGCGTGTAGGCGAGGCGCGTCGCTTCGGCATCGAGCAGCCAACGCGTGAGCTGCGAGAGCTTTTCCTCAAGACCGAGTGTGGCAGGCAGGGTATTGATGTCCAGTATCAGATCACTCGATGCGCTGCCGTAAAAATGTTTGGTCAACAGCGCGCCGCCAGTCTCCAACGCGAGCGTCGCACTCTTCCAGGCGATGTGGCGCGGGCTGTCGCTGGCGGTGTGTTCGCGCAGGCCTGCAAAGTCCTCGGTGCCACTGCCTGCAGGCGTGCCTTCACCTGACCCCTCGGGCGCCACCGGCAATGCCGCGCCGGCAGTGGCCGGGCGCGGGTAGACCAGGCAGGGCAGATCGGGCTGCCAGTAACTCCAGGCCCGCAGCAGGCCGAGCGGGTAGCGCGTCTCGATGGTCAGGCGCGGCAAGCGGAGCAAACCGCGTGCGGTGGCAGGGATGCGCAGGGTGGCAGTGGCATTACGATTGGGCGGCACATCGATCGTCGTATAGCCCTCGGCGCACCGCAGCCACATCGAGGCACGCTCGAAATTTTTCTGGTTGATCAGCAACAGATCAAACGCTGCCGTCTCGCCAGCGAATACGGACTCGGCTTTGATGGGCCGCAAAATCAGATGCACCTGATTGCGAAAGGTGTGAAGCATTGCCACCAGTCCGGCCGACGCCAGAAAAAACGTCAGCACGAATCCCAGCGACAAGTCGTAGTTGATCGATCCCGCCAGCATCGCCAGCAAGGACAACAGGAACAAAAATCCGTAGCGTGTGGGGAAGATGAACACGCGGCGCTGGTTGAGGAAGACTTCACCAGACTCCGGCCCGCGGGGCTGGAAGATCCAGTTGAATATCATGGAATAACGGAACATCCGCGCAAACAGCGGACGCGGCTGTTTGGCGGTACCAGCGCTGGTCACGTCGGGGTGTCCCTCATGGGATCGGCACCGACTTGATCCAACCCCCCAACAACTCGGCCGTGGCAGCACGCCCGGTATTTTGTGCAGGCTTGAGCCGGTGCCCGGCCACATTCGGCAACACGGCCTGCACATCCTCTGGCAGCACTGCATCGCGCCCGCTTACGAAGGCCCAGGCGCGAGCGGCGGCAAGAAGGCCGAGGCCGGCACGCGGGCTCAGCCCCGATTGAAATTGGGCGGCGTGGCGCGATGCCTCAACCAGCGCCTGCAAATAGTCAATCAGCGCCGCGCTGACATGCACCTTGGACGCGCGCGCCTGCATGGCGACAAAATCGGCGACGTTCATCACCGGTCGCAACTGCGCTGCGATCTCGCGCCGGTCTGCGCCCGAAAGCAGGGCACGCTCGGCAGCGCGATCGGGATACCCCAATTCCATGCGCATCAAAAAACGGTCAAGCTGCGACTCGGGCAGCGCGAACGTGCCGACCTGGTGTGAGGGGTTTTGGGTCGCAATCACGAAAAACGGTTGTGGCAGCGCATGGCCCTTGCCATCGAGGGTAACCTGCCGCTCTTCCATCGCTTCGAGCAGCGCGCTCTGGGTTTTCGGCGTAGCACGGTTCACCTCGTCGGCAAGGATGAACTGCGCAAAGATCGGGCCCGGGTGAAACTTGAAGGTGCCGCTTTCGCGTTCGTAAATCGACACGCCAAGCACATCGGCAGGTAACAGGTCGCTGGTGAACTGAATACGCTGGAATTGCAGGCCAATGGAGCGTGCAAGAGCATGCGCGAGTGTGGTCTTGCCGACGCCGGGTACATCCTCGATCAGCAGGTGGCCGCGTGCCAGCATGCAGGCTACCGCCATCCGGATTGGGTGGTCCTTGCCGAGGATGACCTGGTTCAACTGGTCAATCAAGTTTTTGAGAGAGGAGCTCTTGGTGGCAAGGACGGCGGACATGGTGGCTTTAAAGAAAGTGGAACGCGATAAATCGGATCGTGCGACGGGCTGCCTGTGCTTCCACCTACGTGCAGGCGACGCTGGTGGTTGCGTTGGCGGGCGAAAAAAACGATGATAGCAACAAGTTGCTGTTGCGCCGCCTGCTTTGCCCGTCGCGCCCCGCCATTTTCTCTTCGTGCGCCTTTCGTTTCCACTCATGACCACTGCCTATATCACCCACGCCGATTGCCTCAAACATGACATGGGGGCGGGCCATCCCGAATGCCCGGATCGTTTACATGCAGTCAACGACCAGATGCGCGCCTCTGGCGTGCTTGATCATGTGCTTGCCCTCGATGCGCCGATGGCGCATCCGGACATGCTCAAACGAGTGCATCGTGCCGAGTATGTCGATTTGATTTTCGACAATGCGCCAGAGCGAGGCTATGCCCAACTCGATCCCGACACCGCGATGAACCCGCATTCGCTCAACGCAGCACTGCGCGCCGCCGGCGCCGGGGTATTGGCGGTCGATCAAGTGATGGCAGGCGCAGTCGCCAACGCATTTTGCGCAGTGCGGCCCTGCGGCCATCACGCGACGCGCAGTCGCTCCATGGGTTTCTGCATCTTCAATAATATCGCCGTGGCCGCTGCCCACGCGATGGCCGCACACGGGCTTGAGCGCGTGGCGATAGTCGACTTCGATGTGCATCACGGCAACGGCACTGAAGATGTGTTTGGCTGCGATGCATGGCAGGATCGCGTGCTGATGGCGGGCATCTTTCAACACCCGTTCTATCCCTACAGTGGCACGGATCATCCTGCACCCAACATGGTCAATGTGCCGTTGGGTGCCGGCAGCGGAGGCGATGCAGCGCGCAAGGCGGTGGAGCAATACTGGTTGCCGGCGCTGGACCACTGGAAGCCCGAAATGATCCTGATTTCCGCCGGGTTCGACGCCCATCGGGAAGATATTCTTGGTGGCTTGAAATTGGTCGAAGCCGACTACGCGTGGATGACTGCGCGCTTGATGGATGTGGCAGAGCGTCATGGACAAGGCCGCGTCGTGTCGATGCTGGAGGGCGGCTATAACCTCTCGGCGCTCGGACGCAGCGCGGTGGCACATGTAAAAACCCTGGCAGCGCTGTGATCCACAGCGTGCGCTCCGCGCCAGTGGGTGTTTGTCGGCGCGCTAGCCGGTGCGGCGGTGTCAGGCTCGCAGATTATCTTGGCCTCCTTTGTGACGTTGCGTCGAATGCCGAAGTGGAGCGCGCACTCGCCGCCGGCATGCATGCTTTCGGTGGTCTGGACATGCTGGTACTCAATGCCGGCATTTTCCCGCAGAGCCTGGCCATCGCGCATCTCGATAGCGCTGCATGGCGCCGCGTCATGAACGTAAACCTCGACGCCAATCTGCTGCTGTTGCGCGATTGTCATCCCTTGCTCAAGCTTGCTCCCAACGGCGGCCGCGTGGTGGTGACCGGCTCGAAAAAGGTCCCCTCACCCGGCCCCGGTGCTGCCGCCTATTCGGCCTCGAAAGCGGCGCTCACCCAACTCATGCGCGTCGCCGCCCTGGAGTGGGGCGCCGACAATATTCGTATCAATACCCTGCACCCCAACGCAGTGTTTGACACCGGCATCTGGAGTGAAGCAGTGCTGGCCGCGCGCGCTGCACAATATGGCCTTAGTGTCGAGCAGTATCGCAAGAACAACGCGCCAAAGATCGAAGTGACCAGCCGCGACGTGGCCGAGCTTGCCGCCGAAATGTGTGGCCCGCTGTTAGCCAAAACGACGGGCGCGCAGGTGCCGGTGGATGGCGGCAATAACCGGGTAATTTAAGTAGTGCTTCCAGGAAGCGCTTCCACCAAGGGGCTTGGCCGCATAGAACCTGTGCGTGGCTCCCACCAAGGGTTTCGGGCGGGTACCAAATTGATTGTTGAATTTGTTCGTAGTTGTTGAAGAGCAACAGGAGCAGTTAGAAATCAGACGTGGCGGACCCGCTGCGGGGCAATTGTGCCAACTCAGCCGCGACCGCTTGCGCCACCGCGTCGCGTACGATGCGGCGCGCTGTGACCTTGAGTTCGGCGGTCATGCCAGCGAGCACCTGTTCGAGCAGATCGGTGAGTGATTCACGCAAGCGCTGGTCAACCACCGGGTCGATGCGGGTCATCAAACCGGCCAGCACGCGTGAATGCACGCGCAGGGACAGTGCTTCAATCTCAGCATCGGAGTAGGCCGCGCCCGGAACCGGGGCGCGCACCATGCCGGCAGCGGCAACATAGTCGGACGCCACCGGGGAGCTTGCCGTTTCGAGCGCTTGAGGTGAAGGTGCAACAGAGAATGTCAGTGCAGCGGACGGTGCGGAAATGGTTTGCAGGTTCTGCGTCTTGTCGAGCGGTGCAGTCGACGCCGCACCGCCCAGCGCGGCGAGCCTTTGGGTTTTTGCCAGCACGCCCGCCGGCAGCACTTCGGTGAGTACGGGAATGCCGTCATCTGCACTGGCGGCGGGCTGCGCCAGCGGCATGCTGCTCACGCCGCCTCCTTTTCGCCAAGGGTAGCGAGATCGACCGTATTGATTTCATAGCCGCGCTCGCGGTAAAACTTGAGCCGCGCGCGTGCGCGCTGGCGATCTTCGTCGTCATCGCGGCTGACGATCTCGAGCAAACGTTCGTAGCGAGAAAACTGCGCGGGGCGCTCGCGGTCGAGATTGATTAGCACGTCATGGTGCGGCATGGCATCGGCATCAAATGCGGCGTCACCGGTAAGCAGCACGGCGGTATGTGTTGCGAGGTGATGTCCAGTACGGCAGTGCGGCACAAAGCCGGTAGCCGGTGCGCTCCACAACAGACGGTCGAACGTATCAAGCTGGCCGGTGTCGCGGGTGTAGACCAGCACGCGGTTCTTTTTCGCGTAGGCCTTGCGTGCGAGCTTGACGGCGGCGGTCAGCTTGTCGGGGGCGTTGAAATAAAAATCAATGCGCGTCATGCGAAATGGTAGGTGAGCGCGGAAGCGCCAAGGCGTTGCGTTATTGCGCTGCGGCCCGCTGCAGCAGGAAGTGGGTGAGCAGGGGCACTGGCCGTCCGGTGGCACCCTTGGCAGCGCCTGATTTCCATGCGGTGCCGGCGATGTCGAGATGCGCCCATTCGAATTTCTTGGCAAAGCGTGACAGGAAGCATGCTGCTGTGACGCTGCCGGCCGGCCTGCCGCCAATGTTGGCCATGTCGGCAAAGTTTGACTTCAACTGTTCTTGATAGTCGTCCCACAGCGGCATGTGCCAGGCGCGGTCGTGAGAGGCGTCACCCGCGTGCTGCAATTCGCGCGCAAGCGAGTCTGTGTTGCTATAGAGGCCGGTGGCGACGTGTCCCAGGGCAATGACACAGGCGCCGGTGAGGGTGGCGATATCGACTACGCAAGCTGGGTCAAAGCGCTCGGCGTAGGTGAGTGCGTCGTTGAGTATCAAGCGGCCTTCGGCGTCCGTGTTTAGAATTTCGACAGTCTGGCCGGACATGGTGGTGACGATGTCGCCTGGCTTGGTGGCGGCGCCGCCAGGCATGTTCTCGGTGGCAGGTACGAGTCCAATGACGTTGAGTGGCAGCTTGAGTTCGGCAATGGCGCTGAACGTGCCGAACACCGAAGCTGCGCCGCACATGTCGAATTTCATTTCGTCCATGCCTTCGCCGGCTTTAAGCGATATGCCGCCGGTGTCAAACGTGACGCCTTTGCCGATCAGTACCACGGGCTTGTCGCCTTCGTTGCCGCCGTTGTATTCCATCACGATGAATTTTGGCGGTTGGCGCGAACCGGCGGCGACCGACAGGAACGATCCCATCTTGAGATCTTCGCAATCCTTGCGCTCCAGCACTCTGCACGCGAAGCCATTCGCATTGGCCAGCTCCTGCGCACGCTGCGCGAGATAGGCTGGCGTGCAGACGTTGCCCGGCAGATTGCCGAGGTCTTTGGCCAATGCCATGCCGCGCGCAATGGCAGCGCCCTCCCGCATCGCGGTCTCGGCACCGGCAAGCTCGTTGCGGCGCTCGACAGCGAGCGTCAGTTTGCGCAAGGGGCGGCGCACTTCGTCCTTCTTGCTCTTCATGGCATCGAAGCGGTAGACCGCGTCCAGCGCTACCGTTGCGGCCTGGCGTACGCGCCACATGGCGTCACGCTTTTTGACTGGTGCCTCGGTGAGATACAGCGTACCGTCGAACGCGCCGGTTTCATTGAGCATCGTGACGGCGCTGTGGATTGCAGCGCGATACTCACGCTCGCGAAATTCCTTTTCGCGCCCGAGGCCGACCAGCAGCACACGGTCGGCCAGCAGGCCCGGTACATTGTGCAGCAGCAGGGTGCGCCCGGCCTTACCTTCCATATCACCGCGGCGAATGATGTCTGAGACATAGCCCTTGCTTGCTTCGTCCACCAGCTCTCCGGCGGCGGTGAGCTTGCGTGGCTCAAACACACCGATCACAATACAGGCACTGCGCTGTTTCTCGGGGCTGCCGCTCTTTATGCTAAATTCCATCGCGATTCTCCACTATGCATGGCCGGAAGAATGGCCATTATGACGTGAATCCGCCCGTTTCTCCAGATTCTCCGCATTTTGACGATTTTGAGCAGGTTTGTCTCGTTTGACCGCCATGGGGCACGCTTTCAGGCACTTTGACGTGTTGGCTTAGTGCGGTGCCCTGATGCCGCGCCAGGCTATTTGTTTTCCTGTAACTGTCCTGCATCTGCCGCGATGCGCGCTGCGGTTCCCGCCGGACGGCCTCTGGGCTACGCGGCTCCAATCCCTGACTTCCCCTCATGCTGTTCCGCCAGGCTCTGACGCGTGAATTGACCCAGATTGCCGGGGCGGTGTTCGTTACGCTGTTCACCATCATGCTGACCACGCAGTCGATCCGGTTTCTCGGGCTCGCTGCCGGCGGCAAGCTAGCGTCCGAAGCCGTGTTGGCTCTGCTGGGATTCGCCGCTCTGGGTTACCTTCCGGTCCTGCTCTCGCTTACCGTATTCGTGTCGGTGCTTTTGACGCTGTCGCGTCAATATCGCGATTCCGAAATGGTGGTGTGGTTCGCCAGCGGCCAGTCCTTGCTCGCCTGGGTGCGCCCGGTGCTGGCCTTTGCCGCGCCCTTTGTCCTGATGATCGCTGCACTGAGTCTGGTTGCTGCGCCGTGGGCGGCAGCACAGAGCGAGCGCTACAAGGCGCGCCTTGACGCGCGCGATGATGCGGCGCGTATTTCTCCAGGCGCATTCAAGGAATCCGCGCGTGGCGATCGCGTTTTTTTTGTGGAAAGTGCGAGGCTTGATAGCGGCCGTGTTCAAAATGTCTTCGTCAATTCGATCCAGCACGGGCGCCTGGGGGTGATGGTGTCGCAGCAAGGCTTTACCGAGATTGCGCCCAACGGCGACAAATTTCTGGTGATGGTCAATGGCCGCCGCTATGAGGGAGAGCCGGGCAAGCTCGACTACAAAATCATGGATTTCGAGCGCTATGCAGTGCGGATTGAACAAAAGGGGGATCGCATCGAGCCCGAAACCAGCCCGCGCCAGCAAAGCACCGTGGGGCTTCTGGAGAATCTGTCAAACCCGAACAAGGGCGAATTCCTTTGGCGCATCGGCTTGCCACTTGCCGCGCTGGTGCTCGCTCTGCTGGCGATACCTCTTTCGTTTGTCAATCCGCGCGCCGGGCGTTCGCTCAATTTGTTGTTCGCGCTGGTGACCTACATGGTCTACAGCAATTGCATCAGCATCACACAAGCGTGGGTGGCGCAGGGACGCGTCGGCTTCTGGGCGGCATGGTGGCTGGTGCATGTGGTGATGTTTCTATTGTTGATGGCACTGTTCTGGCGCCGGCTCGCGGTGCAGTCGGTATTTGCGATGCTGCGGCGATGATGCTCGCGATCCAGGCGTCGATTCGGTGCGCCGTGCTGGGCGGCGCGGTAGTGGTTCAGACTGCCGGAGAGCGACAATGAGAATTGTGCGCCGCTATTTGGCGCAGGAGATTTATTCGGCTACGGCGTTGGTGCTCGTCGCATTTCTTGGATTGTTTGCCTTTTTCGACCTGATTCACGAACTCGGAGACATCGGCAAGGGCGACTACAAGTTGCAGCACGCCGCCATGTTTGTGCTGCTTTCAGTGCCGGGGCGGGTCTACGAATTAATGCCGATTGCCGCGCTGATCGGTGCGGTGTACGCTCTGGCTTTGCTCGCAGCGCACTCCGAAGTCACCGTGATGCGTGCTTCGGGTCTCTCTACCTGGCAGGCACTGGGTGCCGTGATGAGCGCTGGTTTGGTGCTGGCACTCATTACTTTCTGTTTTGGCGAGTTGATTGCTCCCCCGGCCGAGCGTGCTGCGCAATCGCTGCGTTTGAAAGCGCTCACCTCGGTGATTGCGCAGGAGTTCCGCTCTGGTCTTTGGGTACGTGATGGCAGAAATTTTGTCAACGTCGGCGAGGTCAAGCCCGACGCGCGCCTCGTCAATGTGAAAATTTACGAGTTTGATGCGGACTTGCGCTTGCGCACCGTGAGCTTTGCGGAACAGGGCGAATATCAGCCGCCCAACCGCTGGCTTCTCGTCAACGTGGTGCGTACGGTGCTTGCGGAATCGGGCAGCCGCATCGAGAAGGCGCCCGAGATGCTTTGGTCGTCTGACCTGAACCCCGACATTCTTGGTGTGCTGCTTGTGCAACCCGACAAAATGTCGGTGGCGACCCTGTATCAGTATGTGCAGCACTTGGCCGAGAACAAGCAAAGCACCGGCCGCTACGACATCGCGCTGTGGAAAAAATTGATCTACCCGCTGGCTGTGCTGGTGATGTTGGCCCTGGCGCTGCCGTTTGCCTACATGCAGGCGCGCTCGGGTGGCGTTTCGTTCAAGATTTTTGCCGGCATCATGCTGGGTCTGGTGTTCCATCTGCTCAATAGCCTGTTCGCCCATCTGGGGGCGATCAACACCTGGCCGGCATTCTTGTCGGCAGTGACGCCGAGCCTTATTTTTCTTGCCCTGGCGGGCATCATGCAATGGCGGGTGGAGCGGGCTTGAAAAGAGGTGACTGTACTTAATATCAGTATGTTGATATGATGATGGTTCCATGAGCAAAGCCACGGCGCACCCCATCACCTGGAAGGGCCGCGGCGCACGCATCGCGCCGCAAGTGCGCTTTGACGTGCTCAAGCGTGAAACCGTGGACGACGGCTGGAGTGACTCCAGCAATGAGGAAGGTGAGCCTGCACCGCCGCGCACGTCGGTCACGCCGCAAATTGCAAAGAGCATCATCACGCGCAATGACTCGCCCGACATTCCTTTCGTGCAGTCGATCAACCCCTACTACGGTTGCGAGCACGGCTGCATCTATTGCTATGCACGACCGAGCTACGCCTATTGGGGCTTGTCGCCGGGGCTCGATTTCGAGACCAAGCTGTTCGCCAAGACCAACGCTGCCCATTTGTTGCGCAAAGAATTGTCGCGGCCGTCCTATGTGGTGAGTGCCATCAGCATCGGCGCCAATACCGACCCGTACCAGCCAGCTGAGCGCGAATGGCGCATTACGCGTGATGTGCTTGAAGTCTGCGAGGAATTCAACCAGCCAATCGGGATCATTACCAAGGCATCCTTGATTGAACGTGATATCGACATCCTCGCGCGCATGGCGCAAAAGCAATTGGCCAAGGTGTTCGTATCCTGTGCTTCGCTCGATGCCGGCCTTGCACGCAAGCTCGAACCGCGCGCTGCGGCGCCGTACCGCCGCATTGAGACGATAAAGCGTCTGGTTGACGCCGGCATTCCAACCGGCATTCTGGCAGCGCCGATGATCCCGATGCTCAACGAAGCTACGCTCGAAGCGGCGCTGGAAGCCGCGCAAACAGCAGGGGCGACTGAAGCTGGCTACGTGCTGCTGCGCCTTCCGCATGAACTGAAGGAATTGTTCAAGGATTGGCTCGAAGCGCATTTTCCCGAGCGCGCCGCACATGTGATGAGCCTTGTGCGCCAGTCGCGCGGCGGGCGTGAAAATGACTCAACGTTCGGGTCACGCTTCAGGGGCGAGGGCGTTTTCGCCGACATGATCGCCCAGCGCTTCAAAAAGACGTGTTTGCGGCTCGGGCTAAACGCGCGGCACTATGCTCTTGATACGCTGCGGTTCAACCGGACTGGTGCGGCCAGTCCCATGCGTGTCACAAGAAAGGCATCAGGCGCTGCGCCAGAGAATGGCTCTGGGAGCGGACCACAGATGAGTCTCTTCTAGAAGCCTTGTCCACCAAGGCTTTCACGGGTTTGATCGTGGAAATTGACTGGATGGAAGGCTGGCTGGAACAACGCTAGACTGAACTTAAGCGCACATTCGCCATCGTCAACCGCTCCACCAGAATGGTCAGAAACGCGCGGTCGAAATGACTGCGCGTCGCATCCGATGCTTTTTCCAGCGCCACATTGCGGATGGTGATGATTTTCGAGTCGCCCATGGTGCTGATGTCTGCACCGCGACGTTTTTCCTCCGACAAATACGACATTTCCCCGAAGCATTCGCCGGTGTCGAGTATGTTGAGCAGTTTATTGCGCTTGGTGACTTTGACCTGGCCTTTGGCGAGCAGGCAAAAGTAGTCACCTTCTTCGCCTTCACGCAAAATTGTCTGGCCAGGGCCGAGCGCTTGCCACTCCGAAAAACGGGCCACTTCCCATAGTTCGACATCGGTGAACTGCTTGAAGAACGGCATGCTTTGCAGGGTGTTGAACTTTTCTGAATCGGCAAACGCATTGTCTTCTGACATGCCTTCATCGCGGAACGCGTCGGCGAGCGCGAGGGCGAATTCGTCCCATTCGGTGTAGCGGTCTTCGAGGTCCTTGGCCATGGCCTTTTTTACGATGGCGTCAACGCTGCGCGGAATCTCGTTGCGCAAGCCGGAGGGGGGCAAAGGTTCGGTGTTGACAATCTGGTAGATCATCGAAAAATTGTTGCTGGCCTGAAACGGCAACTGACCGGTGAGCATTTGATACATCACGACGCCGAGCGAATAGATGTCGGTGCGATGATCGAGCGGATGCTCCTTGACCTGCTGCGGCGACATGTAGGCGGGTGAGCCGATGCCCGCGACCTGTGTGGTGTTCGAGGTGGTGCTGATGGCGGCGCCAAAATCCGTCACCTTGATGTCGTAGTCGCTCTCACCCACCATCATGATGTTGGCGGGTTTGATGTCGCGGTGGGTCACGCCAACCTTGTGTGCGAAGTCGAGTGCGCGAGTGATCTTGAAGATAATCTCGACAACGGTCTGTACCGGCAGCAAGGCGTTGACAGCGCAGAATTTTTCGAGAGTGGAGCCCGAGACAAACTCCATCACGATGTATTTTTCTTCTTCGTCGGTGACGGCATCGAAGATCGAAGCGATGTGCGGATGGATCAGTTTGCCGGCCAGACCCGCCTCCGCGACAAAAAGCTTTCTGAACAGATGCCCACGCTCGGGATCCTTGAGGGCCTCCGGGTGCACGCGTTTTACCGCCACCTGGCGGTTGTTGAACGGGTCTTCGCACAGGTACACCGCGCTGGTCGCGCCTTCGCCGAGCTTGCGCAATACCGGATATTTACCAATCTTTTCCATGCTGCCCCCTGTTGCCTTTCGTTGCTTATTTCTGCTGCTGCTTGCTGCTACTTGCGACCGTTGGTGGCGCTATTGTGCCAAGCGTTTGCGCGTCGCCGCAATCGCCATTTTCACCTGTTCCGGTGCAGTACCTCCTGCATGATTGCGGCTGGCGAGCGAGCCTTCCAGCGTGAGCACGCCAAACACTGAATCGTCAATCAA
The DNA here is from genome assembly GCA_031362905.1 of Burkholderiales bacterium. Classification (GTDB taxonomy): domain Bacteria; phylum Pseudomonadota; class Gammaproteobacteria; order Burkholderiales; family JAEUOS01; genus CANJDH01. The sequence goes on from JANLTL010000537.1 coordinate 13,897, forward strand.
CTGACTGAATTGACGCAACTCGGCCAGCGGCAGTTGTTCCAGGCCGCACTGCCTTGTTTCAGCATGTCGCACCGCGCGGGCTACCACCTCATGCGCATCGCGAAAGGGCATCTCCTTTTTGACCAGCCAATCGGCGAGATCCGTGGCGGTCGAAAAGCCTTCGAGCGCCGCCGCGCGCATGCGTTCCGGATTGACGGTAATCGTGCGCACCATAGCCGCAAATATCGTCAGCGTGTCGGCGACGGTATCGATGGTGTCGAACAACGGTTCCTTGTCCTCCTGATTGTCCTTGTTGTAGGCCAGTGGCTGGCCTTTCATCAGCGTCAGCAGCGCCACCAGATGGCCGGTGACACGTCCGGTCTTGCCGCGCGCCAGTTCGGGCACATCAGGATTTTTCTTCTGCGGCATGATCGACGAACCGGTGCAAAAACGGTCGGCCAAGGTGACAAAGCCAAAGCGCGGGCTCATCCACAAAATCAATTCTTCCGAGAGGCGCGACAGATGCGTCATCACCAGCGCGCAGGCGGCGGTAAATTCAATCGCAAAATCGCGATCCGAGACGGCGTCGAGCGAATTTGCACACACGTCATCGAAGCCGAGTTCGGCAGCAACCGCGGCGCGGTCGATTGGATAGCTGGTACCGGCCAGTGCCGCGCTGCCCAAGGGCAACTGATTCATTCTGCGACGGCAATCCCGCATGCGCCCGGAGTCGCGCTCCAGCATTTCGACATAAGCCATCAAGTGGTGGCCAAAGCTTACCGGTTGCGCCACCTGCAAATGGGTGAAGCCTGGCATCACGGTGTCGGCATGTGCGTCCGCGACGTCAACCAGGCTGGTTTGCAGTGCACGCAGCAGCGTGACGATGCGGTCGATTTCGCCACGTACATAAAGACGAATGTCGGTGGCTACCTGATCGTTGCGTGAGCGCCCGGTATGGAGGCGTTTGCCGGCGTCGCCAATCAGTTTGGTGAGACGCTTCTCGATATTGAGATGCACGTCTTCATCGTCGAGCGACCAGACAAACTCGCCACGCTCGATCTCACCGCGCACCTGGGCAAGCCCGCTTTCAATACTCGCTACGTCTTCCGCCTTGATGATGTTCTGCCGCCCGAGCATACGCGCATGCGCGAGCGAGCCGGTGATGTCGGCCATCGCCAGACGCTTGTCGAAAAACACCGACGCGGTATAGCGTTTGACCAGATCATCGACCGCTTCCGAGAAGCGGCCCGACCAAGCTTTGGGGGCGGGGGTGGTTTCTGACATACTTGGGATGGGTTGATCCGGCTCAATGCCTGCCGGGCGACTAAAGGAAGAGGAACTGCGGGATGAACTCCAAGGATGCCCTACTGGGATGACACAGCGGTGGCCCCAGTGTGATAGTCCTTGTTCGCCTGCGTAAACACGCGAAGCACTTGTTTTTATTGGGGAAATGGAAAGTATACCGCGACGCGACACGCCCGCACTACCGAATTTTTGCAATCTCGGTGTCGGTTTGCGCATTTTGTTGATCGGCAACATCGCCCTGATGTTGCTTGCCCTGACTACTGCGCAGCCAGTCAGCTTCCAGGCGTGGTTCGAACGTTTTGTGGTTGGCGCCGCTGTCGTGGAGCCGGTACTGATCGCGAGCCTCGTGGTGCTGTGCCCATTGCGGCGCCTGATCAACCCGCTCGGTTTCTGGCCGGGCGCTGCGCTGGTGGTCGTGTGCGAGATGTTGATCGCGTTTGCCTTTGCCTACATGGTGGACCGCCTTGATGGCAGCGTCGAATACAGCGGTTTGGTACGCGACATGGTAGTGGTTGGGCTATCGACCGCGCTGGTGCTATATCACTTTCACCTGCGCGAGCGGGCTTTCTCGCCAGCGCTCACCGAAGCGCGATTGCTTGCGCTGCAGGCGCGCATCCGGCCACATTTTTTGTTCAACAGCCTCACGGCAGTGCTCAGCCTGATCCGCAGCGAGCCGCGCCGCGCCGAGCGGGCGCTTGAAGATCTGGCCGATTTGTTTCGCTCGCTGTTGCGCGAAGAACGGCGCGTAGTGCGGTTGTCCGACGAGATCGCGGTGTGCAGGCGCTATCTCGACATCGAAACATTGCGCCTCGGTGAACGTTTGCAGGTGGAATGGGACATCGATAACACGGTGCTCGATGCCGCGGTGCCGCCACTCGTGTTGCAGCCACTGGTCGAAAATGCCGTGCATCACGGCATCGAGCCAATGACGGAGCCTGGCACGGTGCGAATCGCGGTGCGCGCACGTGGTAAACAGTTGGAGATTGACATCGTCAACCCGCGCGAAGATGGCAACACGCAACCTGGTCGCGCTGGCAATCATATGGCGCAGGGCAATGTTCGCGAGCGCCTCGCGCTGCTGTTCGATCTCGAAGCCAGGTTGGAAATTGTCTCTGAAGCGAACACCTATCGGGTGCATATCGTGCTCCCGGTCACGCGCGTGCGGGACAAACGGGGGGGAAGCACGTGAAAATAATGGTTGTGGATGATGAAGGCCCGGCGCGCCGCCGCTTGCGCGAGTTGCTGTCCGACGTGATGGCGGAGGTGCCGCATGTTGTCGTAGGCGAAGCCGTGAATGGCGTTGAAGCACTCGCGCTGGCTGAGAACCTGCGGCCTGACCTGCTTTTCGCTGACATGCAAATGCCGCGCATGGGTGGGCTGGAATTGGCGCGCCATTTGTTGAAACTGGAAGTACCGCCGGCGGTGATTTTCGTGACGGCCCACGACGAGTTTGCGCTTGACGCATTTGAAGTCCATGCACTCGACTATTTGATGAAACCGGTACGCCTGGAGCGCCTCCAGGCCAGCCTCAAGCAGGCGGCGGCGCGCCTGGCGTCAGCGCGGGCACCTGCCGATGCCTCACTCGCCGCAGCGGCTGTGGATGCGCGCCGCCATTTCTCGATCAGCGAGCGGGGCCGCATCATGCTGGTGCCGATCGATGAAGTGATCTATCTGCGCGCCGAGCTCAAATATGTGACGGTACACACACAGGGCCGCGATTACCTGCTCGAAGAGTCGCTCACCAAACTTGAAGAAGAATTCAACCGGCGCTTTGTTCGCATTCATCGCAATGCGCTGGTCGCAAAGGACCGCATCACCGGTTTTGAGAAAGGCGCACTCGCGGATGCCGACGGCGAAGCCGGAATGCAGTGGCTGGTGGTATTGCGCGATTGCCTGGAAAAGCTGCCAGTGAGCCGACGTCAGTGGAGTGCGGTAAAGGAGTTGGTACGCAGCTGAAGATGCGATGCCGCCTACCGCGCAGCAGCGGTGCCAACGGTGTCCAATGCCAGACTTTCGACCTCGGCGATGATGCGGATCGCGATCGGTTGATCACGGTTGCGCACGCTGATTTCCTCGCGCGGGAAGTTTGATGCATCAAAACCCGCGCGCTCGGCCACCCGTTCGGAAATGATCAGCTGGCAGGCGAAGTGTTTGGTCTGGTCCTGCAGGCGGCTTGCCGTATTGACTGCATCACCGACTGCAGTCAGATAGGTCGCAAGCCCGCGACCCATGTGCCCGACCACGGTAGGCCCGCAATGAATGCCAATGCCCATTTTCAGCGGTGCCGGCAACTCGTCCTTGAGTTCTTCACTCAGCCGGGCCACCGCGCGCGTCATGTCGCGTGCCGCCTGCAAGGCCTGGCGCGCACCGATTTCGGTGCTGACATGCACGCCAAACAAGGCCATCACGCCATCGCCGGTAAACTGGTTGGTAATCCCGCCAGCAGCGTCGATGGCACTCCCAGTGGCTTCGAAATAGCGATTCAGGAGATGCACCACGTCATAGGGTAGTCGGGTCTCCGAGATCCGCGTGAATCCGCGCAGGTCGGCGAACAGCACGCACAGTTCGCGTTCTTCGCCGCTCATGCGCTCCGGTTCGGCCAGTGCGCGGGACGGGGCGACCGTAGCGGGGATGAGCGGAATCACCGATAAATGGGCCGTCGGCCGCAATTGGCAGGCGAGCCGTACCTGCAGCCCGGCCTTGACGCGCTCGAGCAGGCGTGCCTCTGCCGGTGCGGCTTCGGGCAAGGCCTCAAAGCCCGTCGTGACGCGCACCCGGCAGGTTGAGCAACGCCCGCGACCCCCGCACACCGAGGTATGCGGGATGCCGAAATTGCGGCTGCATTCGAGCACCGAGAACCCGCGCGGCATGATCACCGTCTGGCCGCCGGGGTAGGTGACACGTACCGATACGCGGCGCTCGCGCGCCTGGTGGAACGCGCGCAGCGCCAGCGTTAACACCAGCAACGCGCCGAAAGTCACGAGGATCAGTCGCGTGATCTCGGCCATGCCGGCCTGCAGCGCAGCGGAGGGAATCTTGGCGGAAGCAAACAGCTCCCGTCTGACCTGCAAGTCCTGCACCAACACCGCGACTTCGCGGCCGCCCGCAACGAATCCGAACAGGGCACCAAGCGGCACCAGCAGTGCAAGGGTATACATGATCAATGGGTGGCGCGCATACCACGGCCGCATGCGTAGCCAGAAATGCAATCCGATGCAGCCATGCACCCACGTCACCAGCAGCAACGCCACCTGATTGAGGCCCAGGTCGGGACGCTGGAGCCAGAACACCAGCATCAGAAAGGTATAGCTGTCCTGAAAGCCATACAACTGGTTGGCTACCAGGGTGCCCTGCACATGCCCGACCAGCAACAGCGGGGTTGCCAGGCCAAGCAGCAATTGCAGAGCCTCGTTGACAGGCATGCGCAGACTGCGGCGCAAATAAATGGCCCGAAACGCCAGCGCCAGATGGACCGTCAACGCCACACCGAGCACGGTATGGCCGACCGGATTGCGCCACAAAGCCAGAAACACTTCGCGCCCGGCCTCCATCGCAGCCAGGGAGATGATTCCCAGTGCATGATTGAGCGCGTGCGTTAGCACAAAGAAAAGCAGCACCAGGCCCGAGATCAGGCGCAGCCGCCGCGATAGTGCCGATTGGCCAGTCGGAACGGAGGGGCCGGGAGAGTTTGTCGACATGCGCGGCGAGCTTGGAGCAGCTTTCGAGGTGTCTAGTATGGCAGGGTCGGGCGCGCGCGCGGCGTAGTAGACTTCGCGGCCTTGGTATTGTGGAGTCCGTTGTGAGCCGATTGCTTGATCTTTACCGTCTGATGCGCCGTATCCGCGCCTTTGAAGACGCCGCCGAAATTGCCAGCCAGGGCGGCGTTGCGGCATGGGGCTTGGCCGCTTCTTCCAAACCGGCGCTGGTGCGCGGGCCACTGCACTTGTCTACCGGGCAGGAGGCCGTTGCGGCCGGGGTGTGCTTCAACCTCACCCGGGAGGACTTGCTCACCTCGACCCATCGCGGCCATGGCCACACCCTGGCCAAAGGCGCCGACCCGGCGAAGATGATGTGCGAGCTGTTTGGGCGCGCGACCGGCTACAACAAAGGCAAGGGTGGTTCGATGCACATTGCCGATTTCTCGGTCGGCATGTTGGGGGCCAACGGTGTTGTGGCGGCGGGCATTCCGATTGCCACCGGTGCGGCGCACGCCTTGAAGATACAGGGCAAACCGCATATCGTGGCGTGCTTCTTCGGGGATGGCGCGGCCAATCGCGGGCCGTTTCTTGAGGGTCTCAATTGGGCGCAGGTGTTCAAGCTGCCGGTGCTGTTCGTGTGCGAGGACAACCGCATCTCGGCGACCACGCCGACCGGGCCGATGACGGCGGGGGAGGGTGTCTCGGTGCGCGCGGCGGCGCTGGCCATCCCCTCGATGAAGGTTGATGGGAATGATGTCGAAGCCGTCGATGCGGCAGCGAAAAAACTGACTGATGAAATTCGCAACGGCGGCGGGCCACGCTTTTTGCATGCGGTGACCTATCGTTTCAAGGGCCATGTCTCGGTGGACCCCGGCACCTATCGCGATGCGAAGGAAGTGGCGGCCGCGCTCAAACTCGACCCATTGATTGCAGCGCGCCACAAATTATTGAGCCAGGGAGTGGGTGTGGCGGAAATTGATGCGGTTGATGCAGCGGCAACAAGCGAGATCGAACGTGCGCTGGCCACGGCGGAAGCCGCGCCCGTCCCCGATGTGGCCTCGGCCTATGAAGACATTCTTGATACGGGCGCAGGGGTGTGGCGATGAACGCAAAGACCCAACACACGATGAACACTGCGACACCACCCGCTGTGTCGATGACCTATGCGCAGGCCGCTTGCCTCGCACTACAGGAAGTGATGCGCGCCGATCCACGTGTCGTCGCGCTTGGCGAAGACCTCGGGCGCGGCGGCGTGTTCGGCCAGTACCGTGGGCTGCCGCAGGAGTTCGGCCCCGAACGCATCATCGATACGCCGATCTCCGAGGCCAACATCATGGGCGCGGCAGTCGGCATGGCACTGGCCGGCTTGCGGCCCGTGGTGGAAATGCGCGTCATCGATTTCGCGCTGTGCGCAATGGACGAAATCATCAACCAGGCGGCGAAAAATCGCTACATGTTCGGCGGCCAGGGCCGCGTGGCGCTGGTGGCGCGCATGCCGATCGGCATCTGGTCGGCTTCGGCCGCGCAGCATTCACAATCGCTCGAAGCCTGGTTCGCGCACATGCCGGGTCTGGTGGTGGCGGTGCCGGCGACACCGCAAGACAACTACGGCTTGCTCAAGTCATCGCTTGCCTCCGGCGACCCGGTGATCTACATGGAGCACAAGGAGTTGTGGGGTGTCGAGGGCGCTGTGACCGCCGGGGTTGAGGTGCCATTGGGAAAAGCCAAGGTACTGTGCGAGGGCAGTGACCTCACGATCGTCACCTGGTCGCGTGGGGTGGGCGTTGCGCTGGAGGCCTTGTCTACCAAGGCTTTTGGAGGCATGTCGCCCGAGATTATTGACTTGCGTACCTTGTGGCCGTGGGATCGTGACACCGTCTTGAAGTCAGTTGCCAAAACGGGACGACTCCTGGTCGTGCACGAAGCGGTGCAGGTCGCAGGGTTTGGCGCCGAGATTGCGGCAAGCGCCGCCGAGGCAACCGGCTGCAAGGTGCGGCGTCTTGGCGCACCGCGCATACCGGTGGGTTATGCGCAGGTATTGGAGAATGAGGCACGCCTCACGCCGCAAAAAATTGTCGCCGCAGCCGAGGCTTTGCTCAGGCAGTAGTGCTGGTCACGCGTGATCAGGCGCATGGCTGAACACCACGACGGCTTGCCGGTAGCCAACCCCCTTGGATTAAACTCCCGGCTGTACTGAATTTTTCGATGACAACATCAGGAGACACCGCATGACCAACGGATTGATCAAATCGGGCGCGAAGCGCCGCACCTTCATTCAAGGGACAGCCGCCGCCGGCGCGCTGGTCGCACTCGGGCGTCCTGCCTTCGCGCAAACCGCAGAATTCACCCTCAAGTGGGCCAACAATATTCCGGTTACGCATCCGTCCAATATCCGCACGCGTGAAGCGGTGGATGCCATCAAGAAGGAGACCAACGG
>JANLTL010000539.1:0-2072 GCA_031362905.1 Burkholderiales bacterium
ATCCGACTGGCATCAAAATCACCGATGCTGAACTCGCCGAACTCAACCTCAAACTGGCTCCATTTCATGGCGACTGGAACTACACTCTGTTGCCAGGACGAACAAAAACTTGATCAACTTATTTTCACTTGACTCCTAAGCTTGCCGGGCTGGCTCTTGGCGAGCTTCACCAGATCGCTGATGGTGGCGGCGGACATGGCTGGCTTGCCGATCAGCACGAACGGCGCGACGCCGACCGGTGCGATCGGCGTGAGCTCTTTGAGCGCATCGTATTTCACAGTGTTCGGCGCCACCTGCGGCGCCACCGTGATCGGGCTGGCGACGGCGAACAGCAGGGTGTAGCCGTCCGCCTTGGAGCGAATCGCGCGCAGGGTGCCGATGGTGCCGGCGGCGCCGGGCACGTTTTCAATCACCATCGGCTGCTTCAAGCGGTCGGCCAGCTTCGGCAGCACGATGCGCGCTGTCACGTCGACGCTGCCGCCGGCGGCGAACGGGACGATAACCGTGATCGGGGCGGACGGATACGCACCTTGCGCGATACTGGCGCCTGAAAACACCAGGCCTGCGCACAGTGCGACGGCTTTCAACAAAGTGGAGGTCAGTTGCATGGTTTGCTCCTGTGAACGTCGGTCTCGAGAGAGCCTCGCAAGACGCGGGACGACAATGCCTCGGCAAGGCCAGTATACTTGTTATAACATGTAAGTTCAACCGAGCGAATCTCGTGCACAACCGTCAAGACAAACGCGCCATCCCGGCGCCCGCACTGGCTGCCAAGACTTTGTATGCAAGCCTGCGCGACCATCTCAAGGACGAGATTCTCGCTGGCCGGCGCAAGCCCGGTGAGCAGTTGCCCTCCGAGAGTGCACTGGGCCTGGAGTTTGGGGTAAGCCGCATCACCGTGCGCTTGGCGCTGGCCGACCTGCAGAAGGAAGGCCTGGTGGTCAAACAGCACGGCAAGGGCAGCTTCGTGTCGCGGCCCCCGGTGACGCTGAACCTGACGCAACTGAAGGGCCTGTCCGAATCCCTTTCAGGTGCGGGGCGCACCATTCATACGCGCCTGTTGTCGCTCAAGCACGTCAAGGTCGATGCCGATGCCGCCGTCGGCCTCGGTGTCGCAACGGGTGCAGTTGTCACCGAGCTGCGCACGCTGCGCTACCTGGACCGCAGACCCCTGGTGCTGAACCGCTCATGGATGCCACGCGACCTCGGCGACAAGATCGTCAAGACCGATCTCGCCAATCGCGACATCCTCGGCATCTTCGAACAAGATCTCGGCCTGTCGATCGGGCAGGCCACACTCTCGATCGGCGCGATCAACGCCGAGTCCGAGCACCAGCGCCTGCTCGGCGTGCCGGTCGGCGCTGCGCTGGTATTCATGCGGCGCCTGGTGTTCACCAAGGAGCGCCGGCCGGTGCATTTGGAAACGAGTGCCTACCGGGGCGACATGTTCAGCTACAGCCTGACGCTGAAGCGCGGCGGCAAGTGAGAGCGGGCAACGGGCGCGGCATCTTTGCGGTCAAATTGAGAATGCCCGGAAACCGTTGGTGGATCAGGCTTTGCGCGCGCATTGATCAGTTCGGCCGCAAGCACCGCTTGCATTTTTGTTTTTGCCCGCTTAACATGCGGTTTCCGGGAATCACGCAGACTCCCGGCTCCAAAGGCGGTGTCCCCCTCGCCCAAGTTCTGCGATCTTCACAGGGCCACACCCATGGACACCGCATCTTCAGCACATTCTTCCGCTCACGCCATCACCGCCGCGCAGCTGTCTGCGCGCCTCGGCGGCAGCGATGCTCCCCTGATTATTGATGTGCGCAAGGCACCGGCGTTTGACACCAGCGAGAGCATGATCGCAGGCGCATCGCGCGTCGCGCCCGATGCCCTCGCAACAGCCCTGCCCACGCTGCCGCGTGCGCGCGAGATCGTTGCCTACTGCGTGCATGGCCATCAGGTGAGCCAGGGCGCGGCGCAGCAGTTGCGCGAGGCCGGGTTTAACGCGCGCTTCCTCGAAGGGGGCATCGAGCATTGGCAACAGGATGGCCTGCCGCTCATGGACAAGCGCAGCGCAGTGGCGC
>JANLTL010000555.1:0-25903 GCA_031362905.1 Burkholderiales bacterium
CGGTCTCGTGTTGCGCAACCGTGGCAGCATTCCAAATTTCAAAATGGCTGCCCATGCCCATCATGGTCACGTCGCGGGTAAGCTTGACGCCCTCGCGCAGTTCGGGACTGCTCAGCACTCGACCGGCGCCGTCCATCTCGACATCCATCGCGTTGCCAAGATAAATGCGCTGCCAACCCTTGGCCGAGAGCGGCCACGCGGCTATTTTTTCGCGGTGCGCCTCCCACACCGGGCGCGGGAACAACAGCAAGCAACCATCCGGGCTTTTGGTGAGCGTGAGACGGCCTTCGCACTGCAATTGCAATGCGTCACGATGCCGGGTGGGAATCGTCATCCTCCCCTTCGCGTCCAGACTCAGATTGGCCGCACCCTGAAACATGGTTTCTGTCGCCTCGCCTGCTCAAATTCTTTTGGTAGGTTTTTACCACTTTCTCCTACATTCTCCCACTGTAAAGCAGCTGAGAGGCATTTGCAAGTGAATATCACCGTTTTTCCAATCAAGACAATGACTTAGAGATGATTTCGAAGAAATATTTAAGTCATAAAAATCAATTAAAACAATGGCTTTTGTTTTTTGATTAAAGTGAAATCTCATGAAAGTGGTGTAGAACGGGCAGCTTCTGCTTCTTGCTGCGGCGCAATGAACTATTCCGACGATTAGCACTCATAGGCGGAGAGTGCTAAAATCAATGCGTCATCTGGCCCGGCATCAACGCAGCGTCACAAAATGCAAGGGCCAGCACCCCAAAGGAGTGAGCCATGAGTACTGCATTAGCGTTGCCGACCTCGTCCAACCCGTGGAATTTGCCGGTGCCATCGGCGCTCGGTACCATCGACAGTTACATTCAGGCGGTGAGCCGCTTCCCTCTCCTCACACCCGAGGAAGAAAGCCGCTACGCGCGCGACTACCGCGACAAGGAAGACCTCACGGCCGCCGGGCGTCTGGTGATGTCGCACCTGCGCCTGGTGGTCTCAGTGGCGCGCGGCTACCTCGGCTACGGCTTGCCCCACGCTGATCTGATTCAAGAGGGCAACATCGGACTGATGAAAGCGGTGAAGCGTTTTGATCCAGAGCGTGGCGTGCGTCTGGTGTCGTTCGCGTTGCACTGGATCAAGGCCGAGATTCACGAATACGTGCTGCGCAACTGGCGCATGGTGAAAATCGCCACCACCAAGGCGCAGCGCAAACTGTTTTTCAATTTGCGCAGCCACAAGAAAGGCACCGGCACTTTCACCCCGGATCAGGCCGACGCGCTGGCCAGCGAGCTCAATGTCAAGCGCGAAGAAGTACTGGAGATGGAAATGCGCATCTCTGGCGGCGACACCGCGCTCGAAGCCCCCCACGATCAGGAGGACGACAACAACTTCGCGCCGATCTCTTATCTGGTCGATACCGCCGATGAGCCATCACGTGTACTTGAGTTGCAGCAGATCGAAACAAATCTTGGCGAAGGCCTCGCGCAAGCACTCGGCTCGCTTGACGAGCGCAGCCGCCGCATTATCGAAGCGCGTTGGCTCAAGGCTGAAGCTGACCAGCTCACCCTTCATGAACTTGCAGCTGAATTCAACGTTTCGGCTGAGCGCATTCGCCAGATTGAGGTCAAGGCGATGAAGAAAATGAAGGAAACGCTGGCGCAAGTGGCTTAACGCTTCGGCGTATCGGACATTGCAGGCGCACTTCGTCTACGCCGGACTGGTGTTGCTGCTTGCGGGGTCTTCGTTCAGTTGAATGTACGTAAAAAAGGGCCCGTCTCTCGCGACACGGGCCCTTTTTGTTTGGTGCCGGTTATCTGACTCGAACAGATGACCTATCGCTTACAAGGCGATTGCTCTACCAACTGAGCTAAACCGGCTTCGGTGATGCGGTCGCCGCGCGGTGCTTACGTTACGGTGAGGTTGCAGTGCCGCTGAACCGATCTGCGGCGTTGCGCGCCAGGCTATGTCGCGATGCCACATGCCTATTTTAAGGGTGGCACACCCTATTTCACCACCGTAAATTTTGGTTTGCCGCCACCCGGCAAGCGCGGCGGGCGCGCGGGTGCGGTGGCTGGTGCGGGACTGTCGACCGTTGCGTCGGGCTTATGTTCGCTCACCACGTCGGTGACTTCGAAACCCATGCCATGTCCGTTTTCACGCGCGTAGATGGCGGCGACCCGTTCGATCGGCACCACAATATCGCGCGCTTTGCCGCCAAAACGTGCAGCGAAGCTAACGATATCGTTGGCGATCTTGAGGCCGCTGGTCGCGCCAAACGAAATGTTGAGAACGATCTGGCCGTCCTTGACGAATTCGTTTGGTACCCGCGTCGTACCATCGACCATCACCGTGATGTAGGGCGTGAAACCGTTATCGGTGCACCACTCATAAAGGGCACGCAGAAAATACGGCTTGGTTGGTGCCGGCGGCGGCGCGGGCGTTGCCGAATCGGATTCTGACTTACTCATGAATGCGCACCTCGGGTAACGCTGAGCAAACGGTACAGGCTGCTTGCAGCGCGGTGGTGTGCCTCTCTAACCAATGGCACACCAGCACCGTCAGCACCGTCAGCACCGTAAGCACCGTGCACTTATTTTCGCATCACCTTTTCGGACGGCGTCAGTGCTTCAAAAAACGCCGGGCGACTAAAAATGCGTTCGGCGTATTTTTGCACTGGCGCGGCCTGGCGCGGTAGATCAATGCCGTAGTGATCAAGACGCCATAAGAGCGGCGCAATCGCGACATCGAGCATCGAAAAATCTTCGCCGAGCATCCATTTTTGTTTGGCCAGGGCCGGTGCGAGCTGTGTCAACACTTCGGCCGAGCGCTCACGCGCCTTGTCCTGCTGCTTCTGGTTGCCCTTCTCAAGCGTGTCGATATGGCAGAACAACTCCCTCTCGAAATTGTGCAAAAACAAACGCGTGCGACCGCGCATCACCGGGTCAGCCGGCATCAACTGCGGATGCGGGAAGCGCTCGTCGATGTACTCGTTGATGATGTTCGACTCGTACAAAATCAGCTCGCGTTCGGCCAGAATCGGCACCTGGCCATAGGGGTTCATGACCGAAATGTCTTCCGGCTTGTTGAACAGGTCGATGTCCTTGATCTCGAAGTCCATGCCCTTTTCATAGAGCACGAAGCGGCAACGATGCGAAAACGGACAGGTGGTACCCGAATAAAGAATCATGATTACGGCCTTTGAATGACGCCGATGAAATGGCGGCGACGGGCGGTTGCCCGTCTTAACTACACTGCAGGGTGATACGTCGAAAAACCTGCTCTCGCAGTGACGGTACGCCGCGCTGGACGCGGCCGGCATGCCACGCACGCACGCCGCATGCCTTGATGCGCCGCACTGTCATGTCGGGCTAGTGGAGGTCTTTCCAGTACGTACGATTGAGCCACCATGCGCAAGGCAGCAGGAAAATGCCAAGGAAAATCAGCACCAACACGCCGAGGCGCTTGCGAAATGCGGCATCCGGCTCACCCATCCACACCAGAAATCCGACCAGGTCACCGACAGCGTTGTCATAGTCGAGTTTGTTCAATTTTCCGGGCTTGGTGAGCTCGAATTTCTCGAACACTTCGACCGTTTTACTTTTGTCATGGGGGTCTGGCACCTTTGCGAATACCGCGCGCTGCTCACCCTGCAACTCCCATAGCACGTGTGGCATGCCGACGTTGTGGAAGGCGCGATTGTTCCAGCCCGTTTCGCGCGAGGAGTCGCGATAGAAGGTGCGCAAATAGGTGTAAAGCCAATCTGCGCCGCTGCCGGCGCCGGACGCCTTGGAGCGGGCGATCACCGACAGATCAGGCGGCACCGCACCGAACCAGTCCTTGCCGTCTTTTTTCGACAGCGACACCGTCATCAGTTCTCCGACTTTTTCGGCGGTAAACAGCAGGTTCGATTTGATCTGCTCGTCAGTCAGACCAATATCTTTAAGGCGGTTGTAGCGCATTGACTGCGCCCCGTGACAATTGAGGCAGTAGTTGACGAACAGCTTGGCGCCACGCTGCAGCGCCTGAACGTCTGTGGCCTTTTGCATCGGAGCATGATCAAGCAGGATGCCGCCCTCGCTGGCGTACGCGCTCATGGGCGTGGAGAGCGCACCCAAGGTTACTGCCGACACGGTTACTGCCGACAGGGCCACTGCCGAGATAGCCACTACTGACTTGGCGGTCGATACGAGCGGGATGAAGATGTTTTGCATGTTGTTCTCTCCCTTACATCGTCACGCGCGCAGGCACGGGCTTGAATTGGCCCATGCGACTCCACCACGGCATGCCGAGGAAGAATGCGAAATACAGCAGGGTGCAAATCTGCGATACCAGAGTGCGGCCGTCGGTCGGCGGCAGGGTACCCAGATAGCCGAGAATAAAGAAGCAGGCAATGAACACCGCGTAAATGTATTTATGCATCGTTGGACGATAGCGAATCGATTTCACCGGCGAGCGATCAAGCCACGGCAGGAAGAAAAAGATCAGGGTCGCCGCGCCCATGGCAACCACGCCCCAGACCTTGGCATCAATCCAGAAGAATGGCCACACCATGGCACGCAGGATCGAGTAATACGGCGTGAAGTACCAGACCGGTGCAATGTGCGCAGGCGTCTTGAGCGGGTCGGCCGGAATGAAATTGTTGTATTCAAGGAAGTAGCCGCCCATTTCCGGCGCAAAGAATACGATGACGGAGAACACCATCAGGAACACCACCACCCAGAAAATGTCGTGCACCGTGTAAAACGGGTGGAAGGGAATGCCGTCGCGCGGAATGCCGCGCTCGTCCTTGTTTTCCTTGATCTCGATGCCGTCGGGATTGTTGGAGCCGACTTCATGCAGCGCAAGAATGTGCGCCGCCACCAAACCGAGAATCACCAGCGGCAGCGCAATCACGTGGAACGCAAAGAAGCGGTTCAGCGTCGCATCCGATACCACGTAGTCACCGCGAATCCAGATCGACAGATCTTCCCCGATGATGGGCAGCGCGGCAAACAGGTTGACAATCACCTGCGCACCCCAGTACGACATCTGACCCCACGGCAGGAGGTAACCAAAAAACGCCTCGGCCATCAGCGTAAGGAATATGAGCACACCGAATATCCAGATGAGCTCGCGCGGCTTGCGGTAAGACCCATAGATGAGCCCGCGGAACATGTGCAGGTAGATCACCACAAAAAACATTGAAGCGCCGGTCGAATGCATGTACCGCACCAACCAGCCCCACGGCACCTCGCGCATGATGTACTCGACCGACTCGAATGCCTTCGCGCCGTCGGGCTTGTAATGCATCACCAGGAAAATGCCGGTCACGATCTGGATCACCAGCACCAGCATGGCGAGGCCGCCAAAGATGTACCAGAAGTTAAAGTTTTTAGGCGCGTAATACTCCGACATGTGCGCCTTCCAGTTCTCCATCAGCGGGAAGCGCTGATCGAGCCAGGTGATCAGGTCGCCTGCAGGCTTGTCGAGGGCGCCCAGACCAGAGACGATGACCGCTTCTTTTTTGCTTGCCATTTCTTATGCCCCCTTCTTGTCTTCGCCGATGACGATACGGGTATCCGACAAGTACATATGCGGCGGCACCTTCAGGTTGTCCGGCGCGGGCTTGCCCTTGTAGACACGCCCGGCGAGGTCAAAGGTCGAACCGTGGCAGGGGCATACGAAGCCCCAGTCAGCGCCAGGCAAAGTGGGATTCACACCCGGCGCAAACGGGCCGGACGGTGAGCAACCCAAGTGTGAGCAAATACCGACGGTGACCAGCACTTCGGGCTTGATTGAACGATGCGGATTACGACAATATTCGGGGGTGAGATCAGACGGATTGCGCTCCGATTTCGGGTCGGCGACCAGCTGCTCGACTTTGGCAAGCGAATCGAGCATTTCCTTGGTACGGCGTACCACCCAGACAGGTTGGCCGCGCCACTCGACGACCTTGACTTCGCCTTCTTTGATGTCGCCAATGTCGACTTCGACCGGCGCGCCCGCCGCCTTGGCTTTTTCGGACGGCAGAAAGCTCAGGGCGAAAGGCAGGGCGGTACACAGGCCGCCAATGCCGCCGACAAGCGAAGTGGCGACAATCGCGCCGCGCCGGCCGCCGTCCACGGATTCTTCGACGGAATGCTGGTTACTCATGTAAGCCTCGGACTGGAAAAAATGGACACGAAAACAGAGGGTTAAGCACCAAAAGCCAAAGCAACTGCAACAAGCATTAAATTATATCGCAGCGCAACGCGGGAATAAAGCATTTTCGCGTTTTTCCCTTTTAATTCATACGCTTAACGAAAATTAACCCACCTTGCAAAACCAGGGAGGAGAAGTTACTCTCGCTGCCACCAAAACCAACCCTAGGGAAACTACATGAGCGTCATGCAGGAATTCAAAGATTTCGCAGTAAAAGGCAATGTGATTGACTTGGCGGTCGGAGTGATCATTGGTGGTGCCTTCGGCAAGATTGTCGACTCGATCGTCGGCGACATCATCATGCCGGTAGTGAGCAAGATCTTCGGTGGTCTGGATTTTTCCAATTACTTCATTCCGCTCGCAGGACAGACCACCGCCGTGCTGGCCGATGCGAAAAAGGCAGGCGCGGTGCTGGCCTATGGCAACTTCATCACCATTGCGCTCAACTTCATTATTCTCGCGTTCATCATCTTCATGATGGTCAAACAGATCAACCGTTTGAAGGCCGAAGCCCCGGCGGCGCCAGCGCCCCCGACGCCGGAAGATGTGGTGCTATTGCGCGAGATTCGAGATTCATTGAAAAAGTAAGACGGTGGCCGGTTCTGCCGTCACTGTGCGGTGCTGTCACTGTGCGGTGCCCTCACCGCCACCAAGGGCCGCACAACGCGCGGCTTTTAGTGGCCCGCCGCGAAAAAAGCCATTTCACAAACAACACGTGGACCGGTTGACGCACGGACCGGACACTCACACTGCACTCAGACCGGGTTGTCGTCATCGACGAATTGATGCGCGATGCCATGGTTCGATCGCAGCCACGCACCCACCGCCTGCACGCCATAGCGTTCCGTAGCGTGATGCCCGGCCGCGATGTAGGGCACGCCTGCTTCGCGCGCCAGATGCGTGGTTTGCTCGGAAATTTCGCCGGAGAGAAAGGCATCGCAGCCGGCAGCAATGGCGGCATCGAAATAGCCCTGTGCACCACCGCTGCACCAGCCGATGCGCTGGACGACCGCGCCAGGAGGCCCGACCAGCAATGCTTTCCGGCCCAAGGCCGTGGAAATGCTTGACTGGAGCGCCTTTGCGGGCACAGGTTTTTTGAGCTTCCCGAGAAATCCGATGTCCTGTTCCGCGAAGCGCCCGGTGACGGTGAAGCCCAGTCGCTTGGCGAGTTGTGCATTGTTGCCGAGCCTGGCATGCGCATCGAGCGGCAGGTGATAGGCGAACAGATTGATTTGGTGTTTGAGCAGCATTGCAATGCGCCGCTTCTTTGTTCCTGTGATGCGCATATCGTCGCCCTTCCAGAACAATCCGTGATGCACCAGGATGGCGTCAGCGTTGGTTTCGACGGCCTGCTCGATCAGTGCCATGCTCGCGGTGACACCGCTCACGACACGTGCTATCTGGGCGCGGCCTTCCAGCTGCAGGCCGTTTGGGCAATAATCGCGAAAGCGTGTGGCATCGAGCAGGGTGTCGAGGACGTTGCGCAGGTGTTCCCGGTCTATAACCTTCATTACGCTCTCGTGTTGGCGATGGTGCGCCGATAATAGCTAAATTCGATTCCCGGGTTCCACGGTTGGCTTCCTGCCCCTGTTTCTGCTTCCTCATTCCACTTCCGCGTCACCTTTTCATTCATGTTGCGTCACTTCTGGCTCATTTTCGCTCAAGCCGTCACGGTGTGCATCGCCGTATGGTTTGTCGTCACGACCTTGAAGCCCGAGTGGGTCGCACAAGGTGCGACGGGCAAGACATCCAAGAGTGCGCCGATGTCACCGGCAGAAAAAGCTGCCACTTCGGGCGCGGCTGCAGCCGCCACTCCGGCAACAGTCACGTTGACCCAGTCTGCCGCCACCTCTGCAGCGGGCGCCGACACGGCCAAACCCGGCTTCGCCGACGCTGCAAAAAAGGCCATGCCCGCGGTAGTAAACATATTTACTGCGAAAGAAGTCAAAGCCGCGCGCCATCCGTTTCTCGATGACCCCTTGTTTCGTCATTTTTTCGGGCGCGAACTCGATTCTGAACCGGGGGCCCCCGGGGGGAGCAGCAAGGGCGGCGGCCGTGACAGCACGCGTCGCTCTTCAAGCCTCGGCAGCGGCGTGATTGTCGGGCCGGAAGGTTATGTGCTGACCAACTTTCATGTGATCGAATCGGCCGACGAAATCGAAGTGCTGCTCTCCGATGGCCGCCGTGCAGCAGCGAAGATTGTCGGCGGCGACCCCGACACCGACCTCGCGGTGATCAAGATCGAATTACCGAACCTGCCCAGTATTGTGTTCGGCCGGCCCGAAACGTCGCGCGTCGGCGATGTCGTGCTCGCCATCGGCAACCCGTTCGGCGTCGGGCAGACCGTCACCATGGGCATTGTCTCCGCGCTCGGACGCTCGCAGTTGGGCATCAACACGTTCGAGAATTTCATCCAGACCGACGCTGCGATCAACCCCGGCAACTCGGGCGGCGCACTGGTCGACGCCCAGGGAAATCTGCTCGGCATCAACACCGCGATCTATTCGCGCTCCGGCGGCTCACTCGGCATCGGCTTCGCGATCCCCGCCAACATGGCCAAGAGCATCATGGAGCAGATCATCACGTCAGGCAGCGTGACGCGTGGCTGGATCGGTGTCGAGATTCAGGAAATCACGCCAGAACTGGCCGAATCATTCAAGTTGCCGCGCGGCCAGGGTGCGATCATCGCCGGTGTGATGCGCGGCGGACCTGCTGACAAGGCCGGCATCCGCCCGGGTGATGTGTTGATGCAGATCGCTGGCAAGACCGTCTCTGACTCGGCGGGCATGCTCAACCTGATTGCGCAGCTGAAACCCGGCGAAAAAGCCGGCCTCAAGTTGTTGCGCGCAGGCAAGAATATTGATCTCGCGGTGGTCATTGGCAAACGTCCCAAGCCTCAGCGGCGCGCGGCGCAAGAGGAAGACCGCGGTTAGACAGTTGCGCGGTGAAAGCGATCAGGGCTGCACGGCCCTGCTCTCTTGCTTCGCACCAAACGGCATGCAGTGATTGCAGTGCGACTGTCAACGCGAGACTGCCAGTCTGCGCGAAGCACAAGTTGGCTATGCGCCGCTCTTGCCAGACCCTTCCGTGGCATTCGCCGCCTCAGCCGCATCGGCCTCGGCACGCGTCTGCGGCTTGGCGACAAAGCGCGCGCACAACAGCCCCACCTCATAGAGGATGCACATCGGAATCGCCAGCAACAGTTGCGACAGCACGTCGGGCGGCGTCACTACGGCGGCGATCACGAAGGCGCCGACAATGACGTAGCTGCGCCATTCCTTGAGTTTTTCAAGAGAAACGATATTGAACGCCACCAGCACGATCACCACGATCGGCACTTCGAAGGTCACCCCGAACGCCACGAACATGGTCAGAACAAAGTTGAGATAGGCCTCAATGTCCGGCGCCGGCGTGATGCTTTTGGGCGCGAAATCGTTGATGAAACTGAACACTTTGCCGAACACGAAGTAATAGCAGAACGCCATGCCGATGACAAACAGGATGGTGCTCGCAACCACCAGGGGCAGCGCAAATTTTTTCTCGTGCTGGTACAGCCCGGGCGCAACGAACCCCCACGCCTGATACAAAATCACCGGCAGCGCAAGCACAAACGCCACCATGGCGCCCACCTTGAGCGGCACCATGAAGGGAGTGATCACCCCGGTGGCAATCATTTTGGTGCCTTGCGGCAGCGCGCGCGTCAGCGGCGCAGCGAGAAAGTCATAAATCGCGCCCGCTCCGGGCCAGATCATGATGATGCCGAACACCACGGCAAACGCGATCAACGCCTTGATCAGACGGTCGCGCAGCTCGATCAAGTGCGAGACGAAAGTCTCTTGAACCGCGTCGGTCATCGCGACTCCTTCGCGCTGCGCGCCAGGGAATCAGCCTTGAAAGGGGCGCGGCAGCTCATGCTGTTGCCGGCAACGGCTTCGCTGCGGCAGTCGCGTCAGGAGCGTTGGTGGGAGCGGAATCCAGGAGCAATGTCCCCTGAGAGCCGCTTGCGAACCCGGTTTGCGCCGCACTCTCCACGACAGTCTCAGCCGACATCTGCGCGATGACAGCCGGGCCGGGAGCCGCCTCGACTGCCGCGAGCATAGCCATCGCGTCGGCATGCACGTCAGCCGCCGGTGCAACCGCCGCCGCCGCGGATCCTGCAACGACTTCATTGGTCGCCGTCGTCATCCCGGTAGCGACCGCGCCTGCGGTGGCCGTCGTGCCCGCCCCGGTGCCGCTTGAGTCAGCGTCTGCAGGTGTGGTCTCTGCGGGTTTGGTCTCCGTCAGACCCGCGATGTCGCCCGAGGCAATTTTATTCAACTCATCAGCCTGCGTTTGAAACGTCGACATGGTGTCGCTCACCGACGTCTCGATCGACCTCGCCGCTTCCTGAACCGTAGTCTGCAATTTCTTCAACTCATCGAGTTCAATCTCGCGATTGATGTCCGCCTTGACGTCATTGACGTAGCGCTGCATGCGTCCGAGCAGCGCACCCACAGTCCGCGCCACACTCGGCAGCTTTTCGGGGCCGATGACCAGCAACGCCACGATGCCAATCACCAGCATTTCGGAAAAGCCGACGTCAAACATGGGGGAATGGGCCCTGGACGAAGAGGTAGTTTTGGTGCGCGAAAGTCACGGCACGCGCGGCGCAAACAGCGCGGCGGCGGCGCGTCAGACCTTGCTCTTTTCTTCGGCCTTGACGTCGATGGTCTGGCCAACTTTCGGGGCTTCGCCCTCTTCGACCTTCTTGTCGCCAGCGGCGGCGCCCTCTTTCATGCCGTCCTTGAAGCCCTTGACCGCGCCGCCAAGATCACCGCCCATGTTGCGCAGTTTTTTTGTGCCAAATACCAGCATGACAATGACCAACACGATCAGCCAATGCCAAATCGAAAATGAACCCATGATGCGCTCCTAAAACGTGGTGTCGACGAATGGAATTACGTTACGTTGGGAAACAGCGTTACGTGAGCGTCGGTTAGATTTATTTCTTAGCCACGTTTCCAGGGCCGGGGCCCGCCCATCACATGCATGTGAAGGTGAAAGACCTCTTGCCCGCCTTCCTTGCCGTTGTTGATGAGGACGCGGAAGCCACCCTCGCTCTCCAACTTCAGGCCTTCCTGCGCCGCCAGTTGGGGAACCAACGCCAGCATTTTACCAAGCAATGGCGCATGCCGTGGATCGACAAACACCAGCGACTCGATGTGATCCTTCGGGATCATCAAAAAATGCACTGGCGCCCACGGGTTGATGTCGTGAAAGGCGATGATGTCATCGTCTTGGTAGACTTTCCTCGCGGGAATGTTGCCTGCGGCAATTTTGCAGAACAGGCAGTTGGGGTCGTGGGCCATGCCACATCACCCCGCAGCGGTGGCTCGGCGTGGGGCGCGCAGTCGCGGGGACGTAGTCAATCGCGCTGTCCTATTTGAGACTTCCACCAATCCACGTAAAGCCTCGTTCACTGACTTCGACGTTGGAAAGAGCTTGGCGAGCGCTGGCTCAAGCAGCACCACCGATGCGCCGGCGGTGGCTTCCTTGTAAAACTTTCCTCGCTCGAGTGTTGCGAAGTCTGCGCGCGTGTAACCGGCGCGCATCTCCGGTTCCCGAGCCGATGGTTTAGCCTTCTTCATAGATTCTCCTTTCCACGCGGGTCATGGGCCTTGCGCTAAACAGACGGATTGCGCCAGGACGATAAGTATGAAACACAGCCAACATGCGCCCCAGAGCAGACAAACCAAAGGTTACGAAACGCGCCTCTCCGTCAGAATTTTCTGCGTCCACGCCGGACAGCGCGAGGCCATCCATAAAGACAGTGCTGGCTTCATCAAATCCGATACCGTGCTTTCGCAGATTTGACGCTGCCTTGTTTGGGTCCCACTCAAACTTCATCAGGCAATTATGCCTTTGGGTTGGTCATCGCCATCGGGTGCATCAATCGGACACTCCGCTGGATTCCACTCGCGGGCAGCTCTCTCATCTGAATCTTGACGCAAGCACTTCTGCATCGCTGCGCTCGCCATCCTTGCGCGCGGCCTTTTCATCCAGCCCCGAGAGGCCTTCGCGGCGCGCCAGTTCGTCGAGCACATCTTGCGGCTTGAGGCCGTAGGCGTTGAGTGCGATCAGGCAATGAAACCACAAATCAGCCATCTCGCCGGTGATCTTGGCACGGTCGCCGTCTTTGGCGGCCATCACGGTCTCAGTTGCTTCCTCACCGATTTTTTTGAGAATCGCATCGCTGCCCTTGGCGAGCAATCGCGCCACATACGACTTGTCCGGGTCGGCACTACGGCGCGATTCGATCAAATCTGCCAGCCGCGTTAGTACATCGCTCATGCGTCGCCCGCCTGAAACATTCGCGCCAGCCGCAAAAAAAATATCGAGGTCATTTATAAATCTCGTCCGGCGCCTTGACCACCGGATCGGTGATCACCCAGGCGCCATTCTCGTATTGTTGAAAAAAACAATTATGCCGCCCGGTGTGGCAGGCAATGCCGCCGATTTGCTCGACGCGAATCAGCACCACATCTTCATCACAGTCAAGACGCACTTCATTTACCTTCTGCGTGTGGCCCGACTCCTCGCCTTTACGCCACAGCTTGTTGCGCGAGCGCGACCAGTACACTGCCTGGCCGGTTTCGACCGTCAGCTGCAAGGCCTCGCGATTCATCCAGGCGAACATCAGAACGCGGTTGGTGAACACTTCCTGGGCGATCACCGGCACCAGGCCGCGCTCGTCCCATTGCACCTTGTCAAGCCAGTCACTCACAGCATTTTCCTAACCAAAACGTTTCACGAAACTACCGCCACTCAAGGTGTGTAATTTCAATGGATTCAGCAGAAGCGCAATTTGAATCGCCATTTCGAAGGGCTTTGAGAACATCTGCATCAGATTGTGAATCCGCATTACCCTCAAACGTCGAATTTACGCTTCCCCAACTTTGCTTCACAACAAATTCAGCATAGAAACGATACATGTCATTCCCTCTCAAAGTATCGAGCGCGAAACTCGACTTTCCGGCCGTTGACCGACCCCGCAAGATGGGCAAAGGGTAGCGATGTATCTTGGCCAATACCCAGCAATCCTTTGACTGCGCCTTCATCAAGCGCCACCGAATCATGTTGTGATACAGCAGCAAAGACAAAAATCGTTTGTTCCGTCAATTGAAAATCTCGATCTGTCGATTTTCCACTCAACGGGTCAATTTCTAAGGCGTACTTCGAGCCAATTGAATCTGAGAGTTGCTTGAATTTTCCGATGTCGCCTTCGTGCCGAACATAGCCATGCGGAACAAATTTCAATTCCCAGATAGAGTGAATTTTTGAATCATCGCAGAGCATCAAATCCGGTTTGATTTGCCGTCCATTCAGATGAATCGTCGACTCGACAAAAATGCGCCGCGCGTCGTTTGAAGCACGCAAATGAAAATACAAGCTGCACTGAAGCGTGTGTTCGCTACTGATTGAGCCGGAACTGTAGTCCGTCTCAACTTTCTTCCACACATCTTCAAATTCTTCTCGGTTCATCTGGTACTCCCCCAAAGCTACAGCCGCACCTCAATCCCGCGCGCCGCCATGCATTGCTTGGCCTGGCGCACGGTGTATTCGCCATAGTGAAAAATACTCGCGGCGAGCACGGCGTCGGCATGGCCTTGCGTTACGCCGTCGGCTAGATGATCGAGAGTGCCGACTCCCCCCGATGCAATCACCGGGATCGGCACGGCGTCTGCCACGGCGCGCGTAAGGCCAAGGTCGAAACCGTTTTTGGTGCCGTCGCGATCCATGCTCGTCAACAATATCTCCCCCGCGCCCAACGCTGCGACTTTGCGCGCCCAGTCGATGGCATCCATGCCGGTGTTGTTGCGTCCGCCGTGGGTGAACACCTCCCATTTTCCCGGGGACGTTTGCTTGGCGTCAATGGCGACCACGATGCATTGCGCGCCATGGCGTGCCGAGGCGTCAGCCACCAGTTGCGGGTTTTGCACTGCGGAAGTGTTGATGCTGATCTTGTCCGCCCCTGCATTGAGCAGGCGCCGCACATCTTCAAGTTTGCGCACGCCGCCGCCGACGGTGAGCGGAATGAACACCTGGTCGGCGACGCGCTCGATGATGTGAAGAATGATGTCACGCGCATCGCTCGAGGCGGTGATGTCGAGAAAAGTGAGTTCGTCAGCCCCTTGGTCATCATACTTTTTGGCGATCTCGACCGGGTCGCCGGCGTCGCGCAGGCCGACAAAATTGACGCCCTTGACCACGCGGCCATTTGTGACGTCAAGACAGGGGATGATGCGTTTGGCGAGGCTCATTGGTTTCGGAATGACGTACCGGCCGGAAAGCCTTGGTGGGCAAGGGCCACAGGGATTATGCCTTGGTAAACCGTTGGTGCAAGAGGCTCTCAGGCCAATGGCCAGGTGCAGTTTTACTTCAGCGCTTCCGCCATGGCCTTCTTGAAATCGAGCTGCCCTTCGTAAATCGCCCGGCCGGCAATCGCGCCGATGACACCGTCGGCTTCCATGGCTTTCAACGCCTTGATGTCCTTCAACGAGGTCAGGCCGCCGGAGGCAATTACCGGAATGCGGATCGCCTGTGCGAGCTTGAGCGTGGCTTCGAGGTTGACGCCACCAAGCATGCCGTCACGCCCGATGTCGGTGTAGATGATGGCTTCGGCGCCCATGTCTTCGTATTTCATCGCAAGGTCGATCACATCGTGGCCGGTCAGCTTGCTCCAGCCATCGGTGGCCACCTTGCCGTCACGTGCGTCAAGGCCAACCATGATGTGGCCAGGGAACGCACCACAGGCATCATGCACAAAGCCCGGGTTCTTCACCGCTGCCGTGCCGATAATGACGTAGGTAATGCCGTCATCGAGGCAGCGCTCGACGGTGTCCAGATCGCGAATGCCGCCACCCAACTGCACCGGCACGTCGTCACCCATGGCCGCGAGAATTTTCTTGATTACGCCCTCATTCTTCGGCTTGCCGGCCACCGCGCCGTTGAGATCGACCAAATGGAGACGCTTGCAGCCAAGCGATTTCCAATGCAGCGCCATCGCGGCCGGGTCTTCGGAAAAGACCGTGGCGTCCGACATGTCGCCCTGTTTGAGACGGACACAGTGGCCGTCCTTGATATCAATCGCGGGAATGATCAGCATGACGTCGAGCTGCTGTGGTGGAGAATGGGTGACGAGAGTGGTGGGAGGCGCAGTGATGAAGCGGCGCGCGGCGATCGGTGATCGGCAAGCCGCCTCGATCAGCAGGAGTTCACGGGGTCCACGTCAGGGATTCCATGCGGCAAAGTTGGCAAACAATGCGAGGCCGGCCTGATGACTTTTCTCGGGATGAAACTGGACGCCAAAAATATTATCGCGGGCGATGGCACAGGTAAAGTGTACCCCATAGTCTGACGCGCCTGCGGCCAGGTCCGGCGCAGCGGGCGCCGGGTAAAAGCTGTGCACAAAGTAATAGCGCGCCGCAGCGGGAACGCCCGCCCACAACGCGTGGGGCCGCAGCTGATGCACTTCGTTCCAGCCCATATGC
Organism: Burkholderiales bacterium; assembly: GCA_031362905.1. Lineage (GTDB taxonomy): Bacteria > Pseudomonadota > Gammaproteobacteria > Burkholderiales > JAEUOS01 > CANJDH01. The sequence continues at coordinate 15,687 of JANLTL010000555.1, forward strand.
GGCACCTTGAGCGCGAGACCATCGGTGCCGACTTGTCCGGCAGCAAAGCGCTTCACTGTGCCCTTGAACAGGCCCAGCCCCGGCGTGTTGCCCTCCTCGCTGCTCTCAAACAACATCTGCATGCCGACGCAAATGCCAAGGAAAGGCTTGGTGGATGCGACCTCCAGGATAGCAGCCTTGAGGCCGGAAGACTCCATCTCGCGCATGCAATCGGGCATCGCGCCCTGACCGGGGAAAATTACGCGGTCGGCCTTGCGGATGAAATCGGGGTCGGAGGAGATCACCACCTCAGCCTGCGGCGCGACCTTCTCCATCGCCTTGGCGGCGGAACGCAGATTGCCCATGCCGTAATCGACCACCGCGACTTTCATGATTTGACGATTACAGCGAACCCTTGGTCGACGGAATGCTGCCCGCCGCGCGCGGGTCGAACTCTGCCGCCATGCGCAGCGCGCGCCCGAATGCCTTGAACACGGTCTCGCACTGATGGTGCGCGTTGTCCCCGCGCAGATTGTCGATGTGCAGGGTTACCAGGGCGTGATTGACGAAGCCCTGAAAAAATTCGTGTGTGAGGTCAACATCGTACTGACCGATCATGCCGCGCGTGAACTCGACATGAAACTCCAGCCCTGGCCGCCCCGACAAATCGAGCACCACGCGGGACAGCGCCTCATCCAGAGGCACATAGGCGTGACCATAGCGGCGAATCCCTTTCTTGTCGCCGATTGCCTTCACCAGCGCCTGGCCGATGGTGATGCCGATGTCTTCGACCGTGTGATGCGCATCGATATGCAGATCACCCTTGGCCTCGACCTCAAGATCGATCAAGCCATGCCGCGCGATCTGATCCATCATGTGATCGAGAAAGGGCACGCCAGTCTGGAACGAAGACACGCCGGTGCCGTCGAGATTGAGCTTGACGCGGATCTGCGTTTCGTTGGTGTTGCGGGTGACTTCGGCGGTGCGCATGGTGAGTGACTCTTCAGTCGTTTGTCGAATTAGCTTAGCGCAGTTTTGAGCGCCACTAGCAGGGCAACGTTCTGGGCCGGCGTGCCAACCGTGAGGCGCAGGCAGTTCTCGAGCAGCGGATGCCCGCCGGAAAAACTTTTTACCAGCACGCCCTGCTGTTTCATGCGCTCGAATGCGCGCGTGCCGGCACCGGCTTGCCCTTGGCTGTCACTCTCGATGCGCGCAAGCACAAAGTTGGCGGCACTTGGAAACTGTGTCAACCCGCTGATGCCTGCGAGCGCCGCGACCAGCTTCTCGCGCTCGCCACGCACGATGGCGGCTTGCTCGTCGAGCACTTTCTTGTTCTCCAGCAGCTTGATCGCCACCGCTTCGCTAAGGACACTGACGTTGAAGGGCGAGCGCGTCTTGTCAAACTCCTTGATCCAATCGGAGCGGCCCGACACGTAGCCCAGTCGGACCCCGGCCATGCCAATTTTCGACACGGTGCGCAACACAACCAGGTTGTCCAGCTCGGCGATGCGCGGCATGAACGTGGTGCCGGCAAACGGCTGGTACGCCTCATCGATCACCACCAGGCCGGGCGCTGCGGCGATGATGCGCTCGACGTCAGCTACCGGAAACGAATTGCCGGTGGGATTGTTCGGGAAAGCAAGCCACACCAGCGCCGGCATGTGCTGCTTCATCGCGGCAATGAAGCGCTCGACATCAAGCGTGAAATCTGCGTTCAGCGGCACGCCTACAAACGGCAGCCGATAGAGCTGCGCGTAGAGCTGAAACATCGCAAACGACGGTGCCGGGGCCATCACGGATGCGCCTTCACGCGCGATCGCCGCAGTGATGTACTGGATGCACTCGTCCGAGCCGGTCCCGAGCAGCACGTCGCAACCAGCTGGTACCCGCATTACGTCACGGATTAATGCGCGCAGCTTGTGCGCGGTGGGAACCGGATAGCGATTGAGTTCGAGGTTGGCAACTACGTCACCGACTTCTTTGGCAAGCCAATCGGGCAGGCGATAAGGGCTCTCCATCACGTCAAGCTTGATGAGGCCACTCGCATCCGATACGTGATAGGCGCTCATCGCCTGCACGTCTTCGCGAATGATTTGTTTGGCGCGGGTCATAGGATGGCTCATGCGGGAATCACAAACGGAATGCTGCCGACTTGGCATGCGCGGGCAGTCCCTCGCCATGCGCCAGCGTAGAAGCAATCTTGCCGAGCGTACGCGCACCCTCGCGCGAGACCTTGATGATGGACGAGCGCTTCTGGAAATCGTAGACGCCGAGCGGTGAGGAGAAGCGTGCGGTGCGTGCGGTCGGCAACACATGGTTCGGCCCGGCGCAATAGTCGCCGAGCGCTTCACTCGCGTAGACGCCCATGAAGATGGCGCCGGCGTGGCGGATCAGCGGCAGAAGCTTGTCCGGGTCGGCGACCGAGAGTTCGAGATGCTCCGGTGCGATGCGGTTGGCGATCTCGCAGGCATGCGCAAGGTCGCGCGTTTGGATGAGGGCGCCGCGCCCGGTCATTGAGGCGGTGATGATCGCGGCGCGTGGCATCGAAGCAATAAGTTTGTCGATGCTGGCGGCGACCTGGTCGAGATACGCGGCATCGGGGCAGAGCAAAATTGCCTGCGCGATTTCGTCGTGCTCGGCCTGGCTGAACAGATCCATCGCGACCCAGTCGGGATCAGCACTGCCGTCGCTGATGACCAGGATTTCCGACGGGCCGGCGATCATATCGATGCCCACCGTACCGAACACGCGGCGCTTGGCGGCAGCGACGTAGGCGTTGCCGGGTCCGGTGATCTTGTCCACTTGCGCAATGGTTTCGGTGCCGTAGGCGAGCGCGCCGATGGCTTGTGCGCCGCCGATGCGGTAGATCGTGTCAACGCCGGCAATCGCGGCGGCAGCCAGCACCAGCGGGTTGGACTCGCCGCGCGGATTGGCCGCGCTCGCGGGAGTGGGCGTGACCATGATGAGTTCACCGACGCCGGCCACCTTGGCGGGGATGGCGTTCATCAACACCGAGCTCGGATACGCGGCCTTGCCGCCCGGCACATACAGGCCGGCGCGGTCGAGCGGGGTGACTTGCTGGCCGAGCAGCGTGCCATCGGCCTCGGTATACGACCACGATGGTGACTTCTGCTTCTCGTGATAGGTCTTGACGCGCGCGGCGGCTGCTTCGAGAGCCTGCCGTTGCACGGCGGGAATCGCATTCAGCGCGCTACCGATGTCACTCGCTGACACGCGAAGATCGTTGGTGGAAGCGGCTTTGACGCCATCGAAGCGCTCGGTGTATTCGAGCAGCGCCGCGTCACCGCGGGCCTTGACATCGGCGAGGATGCTTTGGGCCGCGCGCTCGACTGCTTCGTCGGATTCCTCGGCATAGGCGAGCAAGCTTGCCAGGCGCGGCGAAAAATCGGCAGCACTGGCGTCAAGGCGTGCGATGTTCACGACGCCCCCCCTGTCGCGGCATTCACGGCAGTATTCACAGCGGATTCAAACGCATCAAGCAGCGCCTGCACCGGCGCATGCTTGAGCTTGAGCGCAGCCTGATTGACCACGAGGCGCGCCGATACGCGGCCCACTTCCTCAACTGCGACCAAGCCATTGGCCTTGAGGGTACTGCCAGTCGAGACCACATCGACAATCGCGTCAGCCAGGCCCACCAGCGGCGCCAGTTCCATCGAGCCATAAAGCTTGATGAGATCAACGTGCATGCCCTTGGTGGCAAAGTGCTCACGCGCGGTGTCGACGTATTTGGTGGCGACGCGGATGCGCGCACCCGAACGCAGCGCGTTGTCGTAATCGAAGCCCGCGCGCACGGCGACCATCATGCGGCAGCGCGAAATGTGGAGGTCGATGGGACGGTAAAGGCCCTCGCTGCCATGGCGCGCATCATGTTCAAGCAGCGCGTCCGAGCCGGCCACACCCAGATCGGCGGCGCCGTAGAGAACGTAGGTTGGCACGTCGGAGGCACGCACGATGATGATGCGCAAATCATGGCGGTTGGTTGGGAGGATGAGTTCGCGCGAAGTCTCCGGGTTGCCGGCAACGCGGATGCCAGCCGCTTCGAGCAGCGGCAGGGTTTCGTCAAAGATGCGGCCCTTGGAGAGCGCGAGGGTGATCACGGTGGGGTCAATGCAAGTGGGAGCACAGCGGGTGGATACGCCGGAGGTTCGGCGTTTCGTTCTTTGATCGCACGGTGCGAAACATGGGGGTCACAGCGGGAAAGTGGCGTCAATTCCCTTGTCCGTGGCCCGTCGCGTCTTGAACAATGATTGATGACGAGCTTGCATTTTACCCGACGCCACCCACCCATTCGTCAAATCGGCACATGCGTATGGCCCAAGAAGCCCTATCCATGCGCCTTGCGGGGCATCAATGGCCTGCTATCCGCTCCTGGAGCCATTCTTCATAGATGCATTGAGTCGATTCAGGCACCGGCCTAGCCCGCCGCCGCCCGCAACTCTTCCGTAGTGGTGCGCAGGCGATCAGCAAGCAGGCGGCTCAGGTTGAGCAACAGCTTGCTGGAGAGCAAAGGATGATTCACCCGCAACGATTCGAGCGCGGCCCGCGACAGGCTGTATACCACCGCGTATTCCTCGACCACTGCGTCGGCGGAGCGCGGTCGGTCCTCGACCAGCACCATTTCGCCAAACATGACACCGGGGCTGAGGGTGACGAGACGCCGCGATTCCAAGCTGGCGCCAAGGCTCTCGGTTTCCCCGCCGGCTGGCGCGCCTAACTCGGGCGCGCGCTGCCCCTTGCGCCGCGGCAGTTTGATACTGACGACGCCGCGCGCAGCCACGTACAAGGTGTCTCCCGCGTCGCCTTCCCGGAACAAATACTCACCGGCGTCAAATGCGCGCCGCTCCAGATGGCGTGACAGAACGGCCACCTCTTCCGGCGTGCAACCTTCGGCAATCCCGAGTTGCGCGACCGGCAATTCGTGCTGCGTCTCCTCTGCGGGGAACGCGCGTGCCAGCAGGCGTCCTTCACACCATTCAAGCGCGTAGTCGGCGTCGGGGAACCAGCGCTCCAGGGGAATCACGCTGGTCACACCCATGCCCGCGATGAACTGGCCGTTGGCGTCCTGGGCGGTGAGGTGCGCCAGCACCGCCGTCTTGCCCTGTTTGTGCAGACTCGCGCCGATCTGTTCCAGGATGTGCGCGCCGGTGGCATCGAGTTCGGTGACACGGCGGAAATCGAAAATCACGAAATCGGCGCCGGGCGCGAGCTGTTCCACCATCAGCGACAGGTGATCGGCGGTGCCGAAAAACAGCGTGCCTTCGAGTTCAACCACCATGATGCACGCCCCGTGCTCGCGCAAGTAGGCGGTCTTCTCGGGACTGCGCAGTTTGAGCGAATGGCGCTTGTCGCCGCGATACACCGCGTGCACCACCGACTGGCTGCTCTTGTTGACGAACACGATTACCGTCGCGATCACGCCCGCTATCACCCCGGCGAGCAGATTGAACGCCACCGTCGCGACCGTCACCAGCACCACGATGGCAAAACTGGTGTAGACCTCGCGATGCACATCGCGATGGCGCAGGCGCTTGACGATCTGCCGCGTCCAGCCGTCGAACATGCTGATCGCGATATAGGTCAGCACAGCCGATAACACCACATGCGGCAGATAGGCCACCCAAAAGCTGGCTGTCATCAGCGCCAGCAGCATCACACCTGCGTGCACCACGCCGGACAGGCGACCGCGCCCGCCAGCGTGATAGTTGACCAGGGTACGCGACGCGGTCGAGCCGCCGAACACCGCGCCAAACGCGCCGCCGGCAATGTTGGACGCCCCCTGCGCGATCAATTCGCGGTTGGCTTCGGGACGGCGCCCACTGATTTGGCCGACCGCCACGGCGCACATCAGGGATTCGAGTGCGCCGAGAATTGCCAGCACGGCAATCGACGGCGCCACGTACCACAGCGCGCGCCGGGTATCAGCCTCAAAGGCCACCGCCACAATTTGCTCTAGGTAGACCGGCGCCGGAAATTTGGGAGGAATCGCCCCCACCACCGGCCCGAGATCAAGCAGCCCCAGTGTGTCGGAGGGCCAGTAGCGCAGCCATGCGTAGTAGGTCAGTGTGCCGATCACCACTGCCACAATTGCACCGGGCAGGCGCGGCCAGCGCCGCGCGGTAAACAGCATCGTCAGCATGGTCACCAGGGCCAGTGCGGTGGTTTCCGGCTCGAGCAGCGTGAGCGCGAGAGGCAGGTCCCACCAATCGATGTTGCGCTTCAGACCCAGCAGAGTCGGCAACTGCGACACCAGAATCAGGAATGCGAGGCCGTTCATGAATCCCGCCACCACCGGGTGCGGAATAAACTTGATATAGCCGCCGACGCCGATCGCGCCAAAGATGATCTGCAGCAGGCCGGCCAGACTGACTGCGAAAAAACACAGCACCAGCACGCGCGCGGCGCCCTCGGCGGACAAGACCGCCTGCGCCGCGAGAGGGTCGATTTCGCGCGCCGCCAGGGCGGCGACGATCAGGGCGATCAATACCGAAAACGATGAGCGCGGGCCGCCCACGCCAAAGCGCGTGCCGCCGAACAAGGCGACGAGACCACCGGCGACGATGGAGCAGTAGAAGCCGGCAAGAATGCCGAAAGTCATATATTGGGGGCCGAGGGGTGCAAAGGCGAGCGCGCCGATAGTGATGGTCTGCGGCAGCGCTACGATGCCCGAGGTGACGCCGCCTGTCAGATCACCGCGAATGGCTTCCCAGCGACCGCGCGGCGGTACCGCAGGGCCAGGCGCGTCTGACCTCGTTGGCGGCAAGGCTGGCGCCGTCTCGTGCGCCAAGCCCGGCACCGTACTGGCAGCCGAACCGGCCGGCCAGTTCCCTTTCAGGATGCCGTCCGGTGGATCGCTCAAATCAGTTCGTGGTGCACCGTGCAGGGAGGTCATGCTTTGTCTCGCTTCCGATGTTCGTACTCTGAGGATACCGTATCACGCACTTGAGAATACGGGCGCGCGAACACCGCGCCTTGATCACCGCCGTCGCGTCACCCGCGCGCCGACTGCCGACAACTTTTGTTCAAGCGACTCGTAGCCCCGGTCGAGGTGGTAAATGCGGTCGATCACGGTTTCACCCTCAGCGGCGAGTGCGGCGATCACCAGTGAGGCCGAGGCGCGCAGATCAGTCGCCATCACATGCGCGCCGTTGAGTCTGGCAACGCCTTTGACCACGGCGGTATTGCCTTCGATGTCGATTGATGCGCCCATGCGCAACAACTCTTGCGCGTGCATGAAGCGGTTCTCAAAAATCGTTTCAGTGACCATGCCGGTGCCTTCGGCGATGCAGTTGAGCGCCATCAGCTGCGCCTGCATGTCAGTAGGAAAGGCCGGGTAGGGGGCGGTGCGCACATTGACGGCGCGTGGCCGGGCCGATGAACGGACGCGGATACTGGAAGCCTGGACGTCGATCTGTGCACCGGCCTCACGCAGCTTTTGCAACACCGCGTCGAGCGTATCGGCGCGCGTACCAGTGAGCGTTACGTCACCACCGGCCGCAGCCACCGCCGCCAGGTAGGTGCCGGTCTCGATGCGATCAGGCATGACGCGATGGGTCGCGCCATGCAGTCGCGCCACACCCTGAATGGTGATGCGGTCGGTCCCGGCACCGCTGATGCGCCCACCCATGGCGATCAGGCACTCAGCCAGGTCCACCACTTCGGGTTCGCGCGCTGCGTTCTCGATCACTGTTTCCCCGTCGGCCAGCACGGCAGCCATCATCAGGTTTTCAGTGCCGGTGACAGTGACGAGATCAGTGACGATGCGCGCGCCGCGCAGTTTGCCAGATGATCGGGGCGGGGCATTGGACCCGGCAGGCGCGGTGGCGACAATATCGCCGTGCTCCAGTTGCACGGTGGCACCCATCGCTTCGAGGCCCTTGATGTGTTGGTCAACGGGGCGAGCACCTATCGCGCAGCCGCCCGGCAGCGACACGCGCGCGCGGCCCATGCGCGCCACCAGCGGGCATAGCACCAGGATCGACGCGCGCATGGTCTTGACCAACTCGTAGGGCGCAACCGGGTTGTTCAGACCTGACGCATCGAGACGCACCGTTGCGCCGTCACGCTCCACCGCGACGCCCATTTGGGCGAGCAGCTTCAACGTCGTGGCGACATCTTCAAGCGCCGGCACGTTGTGCAGCACCAGCGGCTCGGCACTGAGCAGACCTGCGCACAAAATCGGCAATGCGGCGTTCTTTGCGCCTGATACGGCGATCTCCCCATGCAGCGGCACGCCCCCTTCAATCACCAGCTTATGCATTGCGCCACTCGTCCGGCGTCAGGGTCTTCATCGACAGCGCGTGAATTTCGTTGCCCATCTGGCTGCCCAGCGCCTGATTGACGATCTGGTGGCGCTGGATCAAGCGCTTGCCGGCAAACGCAGCGCTGACGATGACTGCGTCGAAATGCGAACCGTCGCCAGACACTTCAAGATGCTCGCAGGTCACGCCAGCGGCGATCAGGTTTTTTACATATTCGGGCGTCACCATATTCTTTTCCTCGTAAGCGCAATATTGCGGTGCGCGAATGCATTGACACGCCAGCGGATTTCGCCACCGTCATGCGTGCGGCGGGTGGCGATTGCCGCGTGTTTTTCTGGCTACCTTCTCTTCAATGGCGCAACTTGTACCCGCGGCTGAGCAGTCCCAGGATGACACAGGCGATCACCGTCAGGCACATCGCCACAATCGCAAGCGACAGCCACGGCGAGACATCACTTTGCCCGAAAAATCCGTAGCGAAAGCCGTCAATCATGTAAAAAAACGGATTCAGGTGCGACACATTCTGCCAAAACGGCGGCAGCGAATGAATCGAATAAAACACGCCTGACAAAAAAGTGGCAGGCAGAATGAAAAAGTTCTGGAACGCAGCAATGTGGTCGAACTTGTCGGCGACGATGCCCGCCAGCAAACCCATCGCGCCAAGAAAGGCGCCGCCGCCCAGCGCAAACACGATGATCCACACTGGTTCACGCAGCGGCGGCGTGCCGAACAACACTGTGACGGCAAATACGCCAGCACCCACACACAACCCGCGCACCACGGCGGCAATCACGTAAGCGGCAAAAAACTCGAAATAGGAAATCGGCGGCAGCAGTACAAACACCAGATTGCCGGTGACCTTCGATTGAATCAATGACGATGAGGTGTTGGCAAATGCGTTTTGCAATACCGACATCATGATCAGGCCCGGTACCAGAAACGCGGTGTAGCCAACCCCGGGATAGACCTGCACGCGGTCTTGCAGCACATGCGAAAAAATCAACAGATAGAGCATGGCCGTGAGAACCGGTGCCATCACGGTTTGCGCGCTGACCTTCCAGAAGCGCAGCAACTCCTTGTAGAGCAAGGTGCGAAACCCACTTTGGGCGATCTGCGCCACACTCATGCTGCGGCCTCCCGGCCTTGCCCCATGATCTGCAGAAACACGTCTTCCAGATCGGGCGACATCACTTCAAGCTCTTCGATATGCAATCCAGCTGCACGCAGCGGTGCGAGTACAGCACCGGCCTCATCGTAATTGGCGAGCTGGAAGCGGTAGGCACCCGCCGCCAGAACCGGCTGGCGTGCAGTCAGCTCCGCGGGGAGAGAGCCATTGACTTTGACGCGCAAGAAAGCACCCGCGTGCCGGCTAAGCAAATCTGCTGTCGTGTCAAGCGCCACGACTTGACCTGCCTGCAGCATGGCAATGCGCCCGCAGAGGGCTTCGGCTTCTTCAAGATAGTGCGTGGTCAATACGATGGTGTGGCCATCGCGATTGAGGCCCTCGATGAATTTCCATAGTGTCTGGCGCAATTCAACATCGACACCCGCCGTCGGCTCATCAAGCACGATCACTGACGGGCGGTGCACAAGTGCTTGCGCCACCAACAAGCGACGCTTCATGCCGCCAGAAAGCGATCGTGTGTTGACGTCCGCCTTGGACGCAAGATCCAGGTGGGACATGACTTCGTCGATCCATGCGTCGTTTTTGCGCAGGCCGAAATAGCCAGACTGAATGCGCAGGGTTTCACGCACTGTGAAAAATGGGTCGAAAACCAGTTCCTGCGGCACCACACCAAGACAGCGGCGGCTGGCGCGATAGTCAGCCACCACATCGTGCCCCATCACGGCAACGCCTCCGCTGTCGGCGCGCGTCAACCCCGCGATAGTGCTGATCAGCGTGGTCTTGCCGGCACCATTGGGACCGAGCAAACCAAAAAATTCCCCTTGCTCGATGCG